>CAJXMN010000005.1 GCA_913056215.1 uncultured Flavobacteriales bacterium
CGTACCTTCCTCATCGTATTCGTAGGCCGTGCCTTCTCCCATGTAATTGAATCCTGAATAGCGCAATCCATACATCAATGCCCAACGATTACCGATTTTCTGTTCATTCTGAATGTAAGCTCCTAATTCGAGGCCTCTTCTCTTATCCAGTTCGATTTGATTGAACCCCACATTCTCTCCACTTTCCAAAACACCTGGCTCAAAAGTATGATGAATGGTATTCACTCCAAATTTGATTGTATTATTGCTGTTATAGAAATAAGAGAAATCTTGTTTTACGTTGTAATCGCGAATTGATGAACGTATTCCGAAACCATCTGCTCCACTACCAATTGAAAACTGATAATCAAATTTACTATAAATCAAAGAGGTGTTAGAAAATAACTTATCCGAATAAACGTGATTCCATCTCAAGGTTCCCGTTTGATTTCCCCAATCGAAACCAAATTGATCGTCCAGCATAAAATCATCACGACCAAAATATCCTGAAATATAGAGACGATCTTTATCCCCTAAATCAATGTTTGCCTTCGCATTCAAATCGTAGAAATACAGCGTCGTATTGTCAAGGTCTTGATTGGGCGCCAACGGCAAAAATATATCTGCGTAACTTCTTCTTCCTGATACAATGAATGAACTCTTATCTTTTATAATGGGACCCTCTAAGGTCAAACGTGAAGAAATTAGTCCAATACCTCCTGAGAGGTTGTAGCGTTTACTATTACCATCGCGCATTTTAACATCCATGACTGAAGAGGCACGACCACCATATTCAGCTGGAATTCCTGACTTGTATAAGGCTACATCTTTTATAGCATCCGAATTAAATATAGAAAAGAATCCCAACAGATGTGAAGCGTTGTAAACAGTAGATTCATCCAATAATATCAAGTTCTGATCTGCACCACCACCACGCACAAAAAAACCGGCGCTACCTTCTCCAGCTCCTTTAACTCCTGGTGTCAATTGAAGGGTTTTCATAACGTCCTGTTCGCCAAAAAGGATTGGTATCGTCTCGATATCTTTCGGATCCAAACGAGTTACCTCCATCTGAGCCGATGTAATATTATCATTTTCTTTTTTAGAGGTTACGACGACCTCTTCCATCTCCTGGACTTCGCGAGGTACACCGAGCTCTACATTGATCGTTGTATCCTTTTGTAATTGTACTTGAATCACCTTATTCTCGTATCCCGAACTCCGGTATATCAAAGTATATTCACCAGGTTGAACTGTTAACGAATAAAAACCGTACGCATTCGTTCGTGCCCCTGTATTTTGGAGTTCTTTGACCACAACTGAGGCACCAAATAGGTCCTCTCCATTCGAACCATCTTTGATCGTTCCACTGATTGAAACCTCTTGGGCAGTAAAACTAAATGCTATTATTAAGGTGGTGATAAAACTAATTATGTGCTTTAAATTCATTGGAAGCTAAAATTTGATCATGTTACAAGTACAATCTTTACATAGGAATGTTCAAAAATACAGATAACATTCAGTTTTGATGAACAAAAAACGTATTTTTTATACTAACGGTAATTTGCTTTACGCATGTCTTACAGGCGTTTAGTCCAACGTTTCCTTTCTTTTAAGAACTTTAACACACTAAAACTCAATATTCTCATAAATTGAGAGCAACTAAGACGAGAATTGAACCAGACTGACTATATTATAACGTTTCCTTCAGGGTTTCTAATGATTTTTACACCAACGTACTTAAAGCAATTAATTTCTTCTGTCTTTTAGCACCTCTAGTACATTATTTATACTGAAGCCTTTAGCGCGCAACAATATGAGGTAGTGGAATAATAAATCCGCACTTTCATTTAAAAACAGCTCCTCATTATCATCTTTTGATTCGATAACAACTTCTACAGCTTCCTCACCAACCTTTTGTACGATCTTATTCATACCCTTTTCAAACAAACTAGAAACATAAGAGGCTTCTGAAGGATTGATCTTTCGATCGTTAATGATTCTTTCAAGTTGTTCGATCACTCCAAATTGATTAGAAGCAGTATCCCCCCAGCAAGTAGTTGTTCCTGTGTGACAAGTTGGACCATTTGGACGTGCTTTTACTAAAAGTGTATCATTGTCGCAATCAACCTCAATGCTATGAAAATCAAGTGTATTACCACTCTCTTCTCCTTTTGTCCAGAGTCGTTGCTTAGAACGCGAATAAAATGTCACAAGTTTTGTTTTAAGCGTTTCTTCGTAGGCCTTTTCATTCATATACCCAAGCATGAGCACATCCATTGTATCCACATCTTGGATAATTGCGGGAACTAATCCATCTCCTTTTTCGAAATCTATTTCCATATCAAACGGTTCTTACGGGTATATTTTCTTGTGCTAATTTATGTTTTAATTCTGGAATTTCAATTGTCTGAAAGTGAAAAACACTGGCAGCCAGTGCCGCTGAAATCTCTGTTTGTTGAAAGAGATCAGAAAAATGCTCTTCTTTTCCCGCTCCTCCAGAGGCAATGACAGGTATAGATACTAGTTCATCTACTTTCTGAAGTGCTTCCAGTGCAAATCCACCTTTAGTTCCATCATGATCCATAGAAGTGAAAAGGATTTCCCCTGCTCCGAGTTGTTCTGCTTTTTTCACCCAATCAAATAAATCAATGTCTGTTCTTTCACGTCCTCCTACTAAATGAACTTTCCAACCATCCTCAGTGTTTTTTGCATCCACAGAAAGCACTACACATTGATTCCCAAATTTATCTGCTAGTTCAGTGAGCAGTTCGGGTCGCTTTACTGCCGCTGAATTAACAGCAATCTTATCCGCTCCGGCATGCAACAGAACATCTGCATCTTCAACACTTCGCACTCCGCCTCCAACCGTGAAGGGAATGCTCACATTTCGCGCAATGCGTTCTACAAGTTTTGCAAGTGTCTTTCGCTTTTCATGTGTAGCTGTAATATCTAAAAACACCAGTTCATCAGCACCGATATCAGAATATTTTTTAGCTAATTCTATCGGGTCACCAGCATCCTGAAGATCAACAAAGTTTACTCCTTTCACAGTTCTTCCATCCTTAATATCTAAACACGGTATAATTCGTTTACGTAACATCTATTTATAGAAATTTGCAATATCGATTAAACTGATCTGTCCTTCATAGATTGCTTTGCCTACAATTGCTCCGAATAAGCCTTTACCTTGTAATTCAATCACCTCTTCCATCGAAGAGACTCCGCCACTGGCGATAAGTTGAAGATCAGGAAACTCTTCCAAAATAGCTGAGTAAAGTTCGATGGAAGAACCTGACATCATACCATCTTTGGAAATATCGGTACAAATGGAAGTAGAAACTCCTCGTTCCGTAAATTTTTCCAAAAACTCAAAAAGCTCCAGACCGCTATCCTCTTTCCAGCCATTGATGGCAATCTTTCGGTCACGCACGTCAGCTCCAAGGATGATCTTTTCAGGTCCGAAATCCTGTATCCAACGATAGACAGTTTCAGGATTTTTCACCGCAATACTTCCTGCCGTCACATGATTCGCTCCAGATTCCAATACCTTTTTTATATCCTCATCTGATTTCACCCCGCCTCCAAAGTCAATCTTAAGATTAGTTTGTCCCGCAATCTTTTCCAAAACTGCATAATTAATCACCTTGGCTGATTTCGCTCCATCAAGATCTACCAAGTGTAAATGCTCTATTCCATGATCTTCAAACGATTTAGCAACTTCCAACGGATTTTCGTTGTATACTTTCTTCTGATTATAGTCACCTTGAGATAAGCGTACACATTTTCCTTCAATGATATCAATGGCCGGGATAATTTTAATCGTTGAATTGCTCATTTTATTGATTTAAAAAGTTTAAGATGATCTCCTCTCCTACCTTACCACTCTTTTCCGGATGAAATTGACACCCGAAGAAGTTATCTTTTGCCAAAGAAGCAGAGAACTTTATTCCATATTCACATGAGGCGATCGTTTCCTGATTAATCGGAACGTAGTAACTGTGCACAAAATAGGTTTGTCCTGTTACTCCCTTCATAATCGATGAACAATCAAGCACATCATTCCATCCCATATGCGGAACTTTCAACTGATCATCAAATTTCTTTACATCCATATCGAAAATCCCAAGTCCATTAACGTCTCCCTCTTCTGAAAATCGACACATTAACTGCATCCCTAAGCAAACACCAAGAACAGGTTGTTTAAGATTTCTAATCACCTCCGAGAGTCCTTTCGCCTCAATGGTTTCCATGGCTGCTTTCGCATGTCCCACTCCTGGGAAAACAACATAATCTGCAGTCTTGATCGTTTTAGGGTCATCCGTTAAAACGGGGTTATATCCTAAGCGCTGAAAGGCAAAATTTACCGATTTGACATTCCCTGCACCATAATCAATAATGACAATATTCTTCATCTTCAGCTCTTTTATAGCACTCCTTTTGTACTTGGCAAGAACGCTTCGTTGACGTCTCTTTTCTTGGCCATTTTGATCGCTTTTGCAAAGGCTTTAAAAATACTTTCGATCTTGTGGTGCTCATTCTCTCCCTTCGCTTTGATGTAAAGGTTTGCCAGAGCAGCATCTGAAAAGCTTTTGAAGAAATGCATAAACATTTCTGTTGGCATATCTCCTACCATCTCACGATTGAACTTTGCTTTCCACACAAGCCAGTTTCTACCTCCAAAATCAAGTCCTACTTTTGCATTACAATCGTCCATCGGTAAAAAGAATCCATAACGCTCCACACCGATTTTGTTTCCCAATGCGTTTCTAAAGCATTCTCCCAGTACAATCGCCGTATCTTCAATGGTATGATGTTCATCTACTTCTAGATCACCTTTCACCTGAATGGAAAGATCTAATGCTCCGTGTCGTGCAATTTGCTCCAACATGTGATCAAAGAACTTCAATCCTGTTGAGATTTCAGCTTTACCCGATCCATCTAGATCCAAAGAAATATCAATATCCGTTTCTTTTGTGGTTCGTTTTACTTTCTCTGTTCGCTGTCCCAATCGCAAATAGGTATAGATTTCCTTCCAGTCACGTGTTTCAAGGACAACAGATTTCAATATCTCTTCTTGATGAGTTGAGACCTCTCCTGTTCCAGGATCATTTGGATTTTTCATGTAGATCCCTTTCGCCCCTATATTTTTAGCGAGCTCCATATCCGTCAGGCGATCACCTATCACATAAGAGTTTTGTAGATCATAGTCTCCTTCCATATACTTCGTCAACAAACCTGTTCGCGGCTTTCTTGTTGGTGCATTATCCTCCGGAAAGGAACGGTCAATACATTGTTCTGCAAAGACGACACCCTCTTTCTCTAACGTTTGAATCAATAAGTTATGTGGACCTTCAAAAGTCTTATAAGGATAAGCATCCGTTCCTAAGCCATCTTGATTGGTAACCATGACCAATTCAAAATCTAACTCATTGGCTATTCTTGCCAAATTGCTGATCATTCCAGGATAAAAAGCGAACTTTTCAAATGAATCCACCTGATAATCTACAGGTGGCTCTTCCAACAAAACCCCGTCTCTGTCTATGAATAATACTTTCTTCATTGTTAAATATTAATGGTGTCAAACACCTCCATAAATCGATTATTTTCCTCTTTGGTTCCTACTGATAGTCGCAAGCAGTTCTCACATCCAAAAGCACTTGTTCTATTGCGTACGATCACTCCTTTTTCTACCAAACGATCGTAATATTTGTTTGCATCACTCACCTTGAAAAGTACAAAGTTAGCATCTGTGGGGTAAACTCGAATCACAGCGTCTTGATGTTCAAGGAAATTGATGAGTCGCGATCGTTCGAGTTTTAACTGCGTAATCTCGGATGCGACCTCTTCAATTCTTCCTAAACGATTCAACGCCATTTCCTGAGAAATACCATTGACATTATAAGGCGGTTTGATCCGATTGAGAATATTGATGATCTCTTCATGCGCTATCCCAACACCTACTCTAATACCTGCCATTCCAAATGCTTTTGAGAAGGTTTGGCTGACCATCAAGTTTTGATAATTCGTTAATTCATCTAACATCGATGCTTTATCTGCAAAATCGATATAGGCTTCATCTACCAATACTAAACCATTGAATTTTTCCAGGATTTCTTTAATACTATCCTTGTTTAACAAATTACCTGTTGGATTATTAGGAGAGCAGAGAATAATCATTTTCGCTCCTTCTGACGCAGCAAGGATCGCATCAACGTCAAGGTCGAAATTGTGATCTAACGCGACCTCAGACAATTTCACATCGTTCATATTCGCAAGAACTTTGTACATGCCATAAGAAGGTTTGATCGTCACAACGAAATCCTTTCCAGGCTCACAAAAAGCGCGGAAAACAAGATCTAAGATTTCATCCGATCCATTTCCGATGATCAACTGATCTTTTCGAACCCCTCTAAGGTCAGCAAACTTACTTTTTAATTCACGTTGCTGCGGATCAGGATAACGATTTACTTTAGAAGGAAAAGGATTCTCATTGGCATCTAAGAATACGCCTTCAGCCCCGGTAAATTCATCTCTGGCAGAGGAGTAAGGAGTCAGCCTCCTTACATTGTCACGTGTTAAGGCTTCGATATTAATTGCTTTCATCTTAGATTGCTTTTAATCGTAAGGTTACTGCATTCTTGTGCGCTGTCAACTCCTCGGCAGCGGCCATTTCTTCAACAACAGGACCTAACTTTGTCAATCCTTCTTTCGTCGCTTTCTGGAAGGTGATCTTTTTCACAAAACTATCCAGCGATACACCGCTGTGCATTTTGGCAAATCCGTTCGTCGGTAACGTATGATTGGTACCACTGGCATAATCACCTAAACTTTCAGGGGTATAATCGCCAATAAAAACAGATCCAGCATTCCGAATTCCATTGATCAATTTTTGATTTTCACGGGTACTTAGAATTAAATGCTCCGGTGCATATTCATTGATCACGTCTATAAATTGATCACTTTCGACACGAATGAGTTTAGCATATTTAAGAGACGCTGCCGCTAGATCCGCTCGAGAAAGCTCTTTTAACTGAGCGTTGATCTCTGTTTCCACACCGTCGATTAATTCTTCACTATCAGAAAGCAACACTACCTGACTATCGGCACCATGTTCCGCTTGAGATAAAAGATCTGCAGCTATAAATGCGGGATTTGCCGCATCATCTGCAACGACCATTACTTCTGATGGACCAGCAGGCATATCTATTGCAACTCCGTTCTGCTGAGCGAATTGTTTAGCCGCTGTTACAAATTGATTCCCTGGACCAAATATCTTATAGACGCTTGGAATTGATTCAGTACCATAAGTCAAACCTGCGATCGCTTGAATTCCACCAACTTTAAATATCTTATCAATTCCGATCAAATCGGCAGCGTATAGAATTGCCGGGTATATTTCTCCTTCACTGTTTGAAGGCGTACAAAGCACAACCTCTTTGCATTCAGCAATTTTTGCAGGAACACCTAACATCAATACGGTAGAAAATAAAGGAGCTGTTCCTCCTGGAATATAGAGTCCAACTTTATCTATCCCAATTGACTTCCTCCAACATGTGATTCCTGGAAAGGTCTCTACTTCTTTTACAGGTTCTTGTTGCGATTCGTGAAAAGCTCTAATGTTTTCTGCAGCGCGCATGATAGCACTTTTTAACTTATGTGACACCTGTCTTTTGGCCTCGTCAATTTCTTTCTTTGTTACACGCAGTTCAATCAGCTCAACCTGATCGAACTGCCTGGCATATTTCATAATTGCTGCGTCACCATTCAACTTGACATCGGCGAATAGATCAGAAACTGTTTTTGTCAAATCTCTTTGATCGAGCGCAGGACGTTGCAGTGCTTTATTTAGCTCCTCTATGTTCGGATCAATAATTTTATTCATAACTCTAAAATCTAAATTTCAAACTTTCACTCTGAGCTAGACGAAGTGCTAAATTATTATTTAACCATCTTTTCAATCGGCACGATCAAGATCCCTTCTGCACCAGCATCTTTGAGCGCATCAATATTCTCCCAAAACTTATCTTCGTTGATCACTGAATGAATAGAGATCCAGCCTTTTTGAGCCAGAGGGATCACCGTAGGACTCTTAATCCCGGGTAAGATATCTGTAATTTCATCCAGTTGAGATTCTGGAGCGTTCAGTAGCACATATTTACTGTTCTTTGCAGAAAGTACACTTTGAATGCGGAAGATCAACTTGTCCAGCACTGCTCTTTTGTCATCAGAAAGATTTGAATTGCTGATCAAGACCGCCTGTGACCTCAACATCACTTCCACCTCTCGAAGTCCATTCATGAAAAGGGTATTTCCGGTACTCACAATATCACAAATACCGTCTGCCAGACCAATTGTTGGAGCGATCTCAACAGAACCCGAAATGGTGTGAATCTCTGCATCAATATTTTGTTCCACCAAATACTTTTTCAATGTCACTGGATAAGAAGTGGCAATCTTTTTCCCCTCAAAATCCATGACCGACTGTATATCTGAATTCTTAGGAGCTGCCAAAGAGACCTTGCACTTAGAGAACCCAAGTTCCATTTCCGTTCTTACTTTCGGTTCTTGCTCAATCAATATATTTTCTCCGATAATGGCAATATCTGCCACCCCATCTTCAACGTATTGGGGAATATCGCTATTTCTAAGGAACAGCAGATCGAGCGGAAAATTATCCACAGAAGCTTTCAATTGGCCTTGAGCTTTGGGAACTTTTATTCCACATTCTTTCAAGATCTCCAGCGAACCATCAAGTAATCTTCCAGATTTTTGTACGGCAATTTTAATTCTTTCCATCATAGTTATCAATTAGTGCCTGCATTCGAACGAAAACAAAAAACCCGCTCGAATCAACAAGCGGGTTTTAAAATATGTTTTATTATTCACATACAAAATCACCTCGCCTGACGCGATGAAATGTGATGATGATGTGTTTTGTTCAAATTCATGGTGACAAATATAATCAAAGAATATAAACAAAAATAGTCGGTTGACGTGAAAATACATTTTAGCTTTTTATTGTCGTATAATAAACAACTTAAGACTGATTGAATTGCGCAAAATCTTTAGCAAAATAGGTAAGAATTCCTTTAGCACCAGCTCTACGAATGCTTAACAGCATCTCTGTCATTGTTGCTTCATAATCCAACCAACCTTTCTCCACAGCTGCATGAAGCATCGCGTATTCACCAGAAACATTATAGGCTGTAACAGGAAGTGTTACATTTTCATCGATTGTTTGGATCACGTCCAAATAGGAAAGTGCAGGTTTTACCATCAACATATCCGCGCCTTCCTCTATATCTAAAAATGCTTCTCTCAACGCCTCCTTCTTATTCGCTGGATCCATCTGATAGGTCTTTTTATCTCCACTTTTCGGTGCAGAATCAAGTGCTTCTCTGAATGGACCATAAAATGCACTCGCATATTTAGCACAATAAGACATAATACTGGTGTTTGAGTATCCATTTTCATCCAACACCTCACGAATATATCCCACACGACCATCCATCATATCAGAAGGTCCGATAATATCAATTCCTGCTTGTGCCTGAGCGAGGCTCATATCCGCGAGAATTGGAAGGGAAGGATCATTGAGGATTTCTCCATTTTCAACAACTCCATCATGACCGTCCGTACTGTATGGATCCAGTGCAACATCACTCATGAGACTTATATCCGGAAACTCACTTTTGAGCGTTGCGATCACTTCGAGATAAAAATTATCACTCTGAAAACTATATGATGCTTTGCCATCCTTGAAAGCTTCGGGCACAACAGGAAAAAGAACAAAACTTTTAATCCCAAGAGCAATACAGCGTTCCACCTCTTTTATAACAACATCTTTACCCCAACGATAGATGCCAGGTAAAGCGTCAATTCGCGATTCTTCACCCAAATTATTGGTTACAAATAATGGGTAAATTAGATGGTCGACGTGTAAGTGCGTCTCCTGAACCATTTTCCGAATGGCATCATACTTCCGATTTCTTCGAGGTCTTGCGTACATAATCACTCTATTGGTATTAACAAACAAAAATAATAAGATCCGTCCATTTCATTGTCAAGAAGAGAAAATTTCACGAAAAACTGATAAAATTCATACGCAGCCATTAATTTTTATTATTTTAGCCTACGATTTAAACAATTTAAGCACAATGAATTCTAGAAAAAATCTATTAGTTATCGGAAGTCTAGCCTCTTGTCTGATTTTCTCTGCATGTGGAGAGGACGATTCGACAGTTGACAAAGACGGCGAGAAAAAAGGTAAAAAGCAAGTCGACGAAACTTTATTAGATCCTGATCGATCATTCAACACTACTTTTGACGGCAAATTATTCTCTGTACCTTCACCTGTTCAAACAGCCCTGTTGATTAAGTCATTGGAAATCCCTTTTGATGCAACATTATTGAACGACAAAGAAAATGTAGGTAACTACTCAGAAGAGAATGCAAAAGCCATCAATTTAGGAGTTTATGGAGCTGACTTAGGATATGTAACGCTTTACGATCAAAATGCGAAAGCGATCTCTTATTTGAGTACTGTTGAATCATTAGCCAATGATCTTGGTATTTCAGGAGCTTTTGACAAAACGTTTTTGAAACGCTTTGAGGCCAATAGTGATAATGAAGATAGTATGTTGGTTATCTTGTCTGATGCATTTCGAAAAGGCGATAATTTCTTAAAAGAAAATGAGCGCAAAAACACTTCCGCCTTAATTCTAACTGGAGGTTGGCTCGAGTCGATGCACTTAGCAACTAAACTTTATCAAGAAAGTGAGGAAGATAAGATTTTACAACGCATTGGGCAACAAAAGCAATCATTAGGAACGATCATTGAATTGATGGAGAAATACAACAAGGATGGTCGCAATGACAATTACATTGCACAATTTTCGTCGTTGAATGATTTATTCAAACAAATCAAAGTTTCTTACGAGTACGTGGAGCCCACGACAAATGAAGATAAGAAGTTGACAACGATCAAGAACAAGATGAATATTGACTTGTCAGATGAACTAGCTACAAAGATTATTGAACAAGTCGCATCCATTAGAAAAAATATAGTTGAAACACAAGAAAGCTAGTTAAGAATTAAGTAGAAAAGCATATTACCATGAAAAAAGGAATTATAATAGGTGTTTTATTCGCAATCGTCAGTGCATTTTCTGTTAACGCGCAAGATTGTGATTCAATTTATCGGGTCGTAGAAAATTATTTGGTATCCAACGAAGAAGGACGAACTTTCGTTTCTGACGGTCAGGTTTACACGGCATTTTTGGATAATGAAAAAGCTGAGTTCACGACCACTTTGTATGGAGGATCTGTATATCGCATAGCTGCTTCTGCAGGAATAAAAGATGATTATGCTTTATTCACTGTACGCGATATGGATGATAATATACTATACACGAATGAGGACCATCTCAATAGTCCATATTGGGATTTCAAAGTTGAATCGACAATCCCAGTAAAAATTCAGACTGAATTAGACACCAATAAGAAAATCACAGGTTGTGTCGTGATGATGATTGGATTCTTGAAATAGCACTGCCCGCTAATTGTTTGACGCCCTATGAGTGAACGAATTCTTCGTGCTTTAATGCAACTTTTTGCAATCATTGCAAAAGTCGATGAGATTTCTGAAGATGGCGAAGCAGACGAGATCACCAGTTCTAAGGGGCGCAAAATTGTTAAACTTTTTCTCAGTCAAGAACTGAACGCAGAACTCGTAGAGGAATATTTGCAAGTTTTCGACGAGTTTCTCAATACACACCATGGTGTCAAACGCAAAAAGGATGGTCGCCGGAAAAGAACATCGGTTAATTCTGTAAAAATTTTACGTATTTGCTCTGAGATTAATCAAGAGCTTACGCAAAGACAGAAGTTCATTGTGCTCATTCGTATCGTTGAATTTATTCAGGCGAATGAAGACATTACAGAACAGGAACTGGAGTTCGTTAATACAGTTGGTGAAGCGTTTAATGTGAAGCCAGAGGAGTACGATCAAATCTATAAATTTGTTGAGGCTGATCCCAATATACTATTGGACATTCCCAACGTCATGTATTTGCGGTCAGTCACATCTGATCGATGGGAGCATGCCAAGCAAATGCAAGTCGAGGGACTTGATGGTACGATTGGTATCTTGCGAATAGAGAGAATCAATTTGTTTTTCTTTCGCTATTTAGGCGAAGACCAAGTTACATTAAATGGACAAATTGTCCCGAATGATCGCCAGCATATATTTACTCCTGGATCAACTATTCGTACCCCTAAAATCAGTCCAATATATTATTCTGATGTCATTTCTCAGTTTTTAACGGACGAATCCTCTGAAAAGCTACTCTTCAGATGCGAAGATGTGGAATACCGTTTCCCCAATGGTGATTTGGGGCTACATAAAATTGATTTTGCTGAAAATAACGGTGGCCTAATTGGCATTATGGGAGGATCCGGTGCTGGAAAATCTACGCTACTCAACGTCCTGAATGGTAATTACATTCCTTCCGACGGGAAAGTCACTATCAATGGAATTGATATACACCGTGAAAAAGATGATATTGAGGGTGTCATTGGCTTCATCTCTCAAGATGATTTACTGATTGAAGAACTCTCTGTGTTCGAAAATTTATTCTTTAATGCCCAGCTCTGTTTTAAAGACCTTAACAAAAAACAAATAGCGCGTAGGGTTATTAAAATACTTAAGGCTATAGGACTTTATGAAAGTAAAGATCTCAAAGTCGGGAACCCATTAGATAAAACGATATCCGGTGGACAACGCAAGCGACTAAATATTGCGCTCGAACTTATTCGTGAGCCGAGTGTACTTTTCGTGGATGAACCAACATCAGGTCTAAGTTCGCGCGATTCTGAAAACATCATGGATCTGCTCAAAGAACTAGCCCTGAAAGGCAAATTGGTCTTTGTGGTTATCCATCAGCCTTCGTCCGAAATTTTCAAGATGTTCGATCGACTCATGCTGCTTGATCAAGGTGGATATCCTATCTTTTATGGTAACCCCATCGATAGTGTCGTTTACTTTAAAACCGAGATTGACCATGCGAACTGTGAGGAGCGCGAGTGCCCCGTCTGTGGTAATGTCAACCCCGAACAGATCTTTAATATTATAGAAGCCAAGGTAGTCGATGAATTCGGCAACCAAACAAGCAAGCGTAAAATTAGTCCGAAAGAATGGAATAGAAGGTATCTTGAATCACGCCCAGAACCAGACACTGAAGAAGTGAAGGAAAAGCCACATGTGATTCATAAAATACCCAATAAATGGAATCAATTTAGAGTTTATTTCACGCGCGATGTACTATCAAAGCTAACGAATAAGCAATACATTTTAATTAATACAGTTGAAGCCCCTGCCCTCGCTCTTATTCTTGGTTTCTTTGTCAAATATTTCGGACATTCCAAAAAGGGCGTGACGTATACTTTTGAAAATAGTGAGAATTTACCCCAATTTTTATTTATTGCTGTGGTAGTTGCACTTTTTCTAGGACTCACTGTTGCCGCAGAAGAGATTATCAAAGACCAGAAAATTCTTAAACGTGAATCGTTTCTGAACCTTTCCAAAGGAAGCTATCTATTTTCAAAGATTTCGATCATGTTTATTATTTCGGCAATACAAACATTGCTTTTCGTGCTTATCGGTAATTTCATTTTAGAGATTCGAGGAATGTGGTTCGAATACTGGTTTATCTTGTTTTCCACCTCTTGTTTTGCCAACCTGTTGGGTCTCAACATATCTTCTACATTCAATTCAGCCAAGGTAATTTACATTCTGATTCCGATCATGATTATTCCGCAATTATTATTTAGTGGAGTCATCGTTAAATTTGATAAATTACACCCTATATTTTCGCAAGAAAATAGCGTTCCCTGGATCGGGAATGTAATGGCTTCACGCTGGGCGTACGAGGCACTAGCTGTTTCACAATATAAAAGGAATAAATTCGAGGAACCCTTTTTTGATATTAATCAGCAGGAGAGCGAAGCGTCATGGAAACGCGATTATTGGTTGCCCGAAATGCGAAATCAATTGAATATATTGAGTAATTATTACAACGATTCTTTAAAGCAATCGAAAGTTTCTCAAGCTCAAGCTATTCTCGCCCATGAAATCAAAAAAGAAGAAAATCTGTATGATCCTTCGCTCGATTTTACTTGTGGAAATTGTGTCGAACAGCTTAAAAATGACCAATGGAACACTGACTTGAAAAGCGCTATCGACTCCTATTTAAAGATATTAAATGACGTTTACAAAGCTGAAGTCAATGAAGCTATTGAACGCCACTCTTCCAAGCTTAAATCTATTGGTTCAGATAAATACAGATCGTTAAAAAAGCACTATTACAACGATGCTCTTAGTGATTTTGCTACTAATCGAAACGATTTAGATAAAATTGTAATTGCCAACCATCAACTCATTCAAAAAGCAGATCCAATCTATAAAGTTCCGCGATATTCAGATTTCATGAATGCGCATTTTTACGCACCTGGAAAATTACTTTGGGGACAATATATTCCTACGTTATGGGCAAATATTCTCATGCTATGGTTTATGACCTTAATCTTAGGGATCACACTTTATTTTGATCTGTTCCGTAAAATTATTGAAGGAACGGGCAAGCTTCTGGGCCGATTGCGTTAGGTTATATCCCTCGGAAAATCTAATTGGCGATTGGTTTTCAAATCACCGAAACAAAATCCGTATTTTTGTGACCATGCTGAAAAATGCAGTTATACCGAAACATGTCCAATCGCTACTCTTGCGATTAGGTACCGTTTTGTTATTTATGACAATAGCACGGATCATTTTTTTTGTTTCAAACTCCCATTCCTTTATTGAAGTCACGATCATTGATTTTTTAGGCGGTATATGGATGGATGCCATAGCTATTGGAATTTGGTATATGCCCTTTTATTTACTATCTCTTCTTCCCTTTCCTTTTACGTCTTCGCGATTCTATCGTATTTTTCTAAGAGGCTTGTTCTTGTTGACCACCGCCTGTGTTTTAGGATTGAACCTCATGGACGTGGAATATTTTAAATACACAAGTAAGCGCAGTACGAGCGATATCTTTGATCTCATTACTGCAGGTAATGATTTCAACCAACTATTCACCACCTTTTTAACGGATTTCTGGTGGTTGATCGCATTGTATATTGGTTTATTACTATTGATTAATAATATTTACAGTTTTTTTTCACCTCCCTCAACCCGCACCAAACCTTACCCCTATATAAAGAGAATTGCTCATTTTTTTATTGTCGGTACTTTCTTATTTATTGTAGGTAGGGGGGGAATCGGATATCGACCGGCAGATATGCTAACAGCCTCTAAATTAACGCGACCAGAAAATACAGCGCTAGTCAATAATACTCCGCTTTCAATTATTAAAACGATTGGGAAATCTGCGCTACAACCAAAAAAATATTATAAAACAGATAGCTCTAAAATTTATAATCCTATTCACCGCGGAAGCCGAACCCATCAAATTGGGGATAATTTGAATGTCGTGGTGATTATCTTAGAAAGTTTTGGCAACGAATGGTTGGGGAAAGTGAACGGGAAGCCATTTACGCCTTTTTTAGATTCGCTACTCGATGAATCATTATACTTTTCAAATGCTTTTGCAAATGGCAAAAAGTCTATAGAGGCAGTGCCTGCTATCTTTGCAGGGATTCCAAGTCTAATGGAAAACCCATACATTTCTTCCCCTTATGGCATGAACAGTATTCAATCGTTGCCTCATTTGCTTAAGTCCCAAAATTATGAGAGTGCATTTTATCACGGTGCTACAAATGGATCTATGAAATTTGATGTCTTTGCAGCACACGCGGGGTTTGATCATTATTTTGGCCGAAAAGAATATGATAACGATAGTCATTTCGATGGTACGTGGGGTATAATGGACGAATATTTCATGCCCTGGGCAGCTCAATCAATGACAGAAGCATTAGAAGAACCCTTTCTTGCAAGTCTTTTCACCATCTCTTCACATCATCCATATTTTGTTCCTGAGAAGTATCGTCAGAAACTTCCTGCTGGATCTTCTCCTCTTGCCCAGTCAACGGCTTATGCAGATATGAGTTTAAAATATTTTTTTAATCGCGCCCAAGAACAGCCTTGGTACAAAAATACAGTCTTTGTGCTCTGTGCTGACCACACCCCTGCCGGAACCTCTCCTTATTATACACGTCGTATTGGTATGTACCGCATTCCAATTGCGCTTTACGATCCTCAAGGACGTCTACCCAAGGAAAGAAATGACGAACTTTTCAATCAAATTGATATTACTCCTACCTTACTCGATATAATCGGTTGGGAAAATGATGTTTATACATTCGGGAATTCTTATTTTAAGAATAAGAGGCAACCATTTGTCGTTAATTATATCAGTAATACCTATCATTATTTGCAAGGTGATTATATGATTAATTACATCGATGATCAGGTAACTGGGTTGTACAATTATCAAAAAGATAGTTTGATGCGCCACGACTCATTATCATATTATTCAGATCGAGCTCAATCGCTGAAGGAAAAACTACAAGGATTCATTCAACGGTACAACCATGATCTCATTTACAATACGATGAAATTAAAATGAAAAAAACTATTCGCTTCATAATAAATCCAATATCAGGAGTGGGTCAGAAAAACAAACTCCCTGATATGATCCAAAAATACCTGGAACAAGATCAGTTTGATTATGAAATTGTTTTTACAGAGCATCGCGGGCATGGCAAACAACTTGCCCAGGAAGCCGTGGATCAATCGGTCGATATTGTGTGCGCTGTTGGAGGCGATGGATCAGTGAATGAAGTGGGAAGTGTCCTCGCTCATACCTCCACCATTTTGGCCATCTTACCAACCGGTTCTGGAAATGGACTGGCGCGTCACCTCGGTCTGCATTTAAAAGTGAAAAAAGCAATCAAAAATATCAATCGATTCAACCATCAATCAATTGATACCGTTTCGATTGACAATAAAACATTTTTGAATGTTGCCGGATTTGGTTTCGATGCACTCGTGGCTAATCGATTCGACCAATACCACTCGCGTGGATTTTTGAGTTATGCAAAACTCGTCTTTCATGCATTTAAAAGCTATAAGGGAATTAATATAACAATCAATGATGAACATACCTTCAACGGATTGTTGTTTTGTAGTTTTGCGAATGGTTCGCAATTTGGCAATGGATTTATGATTTCCCCCCAATCAAACATAGAAGACGGTCAGGTTGAAATTGTCTGTATCGAATTACCGCACTTATTCGGTTTATTAATTCTAATTATACGGTCATTTTTCGGAACGATTCATAAATCATCAAGATATCATATGATGTCTGTTTCGCAAGCAACTATTTCGAGTTCTACTCAAATTGCACATCTTGATGGCGAACCTATTACCATTGATAAATCTGCAATAACAATCAAATGTCATTCTGCTCCACTAAAAGTAATTATATAATGAACTATATTACGCCCTCACTTGAAGAAGCACTAAAATATCTTGACCAATTAAACCCAGAAAAGCAACCTCAATGGGGAAAATTGAATGCTCAAGGTATGGTTGAACATTTAACAGATACTTTAATCATAGCGACTGGTCAAATCAAGTTACCACAAGTCACGTCCGATCAAAACTTAGACAAGACCTATGCATTTCTCATGTCAGACCGTCCTTTCCAACAGGAATTAAAAGTGGAATTCGCTCCTGAGCAACGGGAGTTACGCTATGAACATATTGCTGACGCCATTGATGAATTTGCGGAAGTATGGATTACTTTCGAGGCGCATTACGAAAATCCAGATCAACGCGAACTTCACCCTTATTTTGGTAATTTAAACTTTGAAGAGTGGCAACAACTCAATAAAAAACACCTCTCACATCACTTTTTACAATTTGGACTTATAAAATAGATCGACCATGAACGTGGATATTGCACCTTCCTGGAAAAATGTTTTAAACGACGAATTCGAAAAACCTTATTTTAAAGAACTCGCGGAATTCATAAAGCAAGAATACAGTTCGAATACTTGCTTTCCTCCCGGTAAATTGATCTTTTCTGCTTTTGATCACTCGACATTTGACAAAACCAAAGTGGTGATTATAGGACAAGATCCTTATCATGGTTTTAATCAGGCAAATGGTCTCTGCTTTTCAGTAAAAAACAGCATACCCTTTCCTCCATCACTGGTGAACATATTCAAGGAGATCAAAAACGATCTTGGTAAGCCCATTCCACAAAGCGGTGACCTATCCAGGTGGGCAGATCAAGGTGTATTACTGTTGAATGCTACTTTGACCGTTCGCGCTCATCAAGCGGGTTCTCATCAAGGAAAGGGCTGGGAGCAATTCACCGATGAAGTGATTCGCACCCTTTCTGATGAAAAAGAAGGTTTAGTATTCCTACTTTGGGGTGGATTCGCTAAAAAGAAAACAAAATTGATCGACGCCAAAAAGCATCATATTCTCACAAGTGGTCATCCTTCTCCACTCAGTGCGAATCGCGGCTACTGGTTTGGAAATAAACACTTCAGTCAAACAAATGCGATTCTGGAAAATCAAGGTCAAAAATCGATCAACTGGTGAAACTAAAGATCTCCGGCTTCCAACAAACTGTAGTGCCCTTCGTCCGTAAGGATTATATGATCCAGTACTTTCAGCTCGATCATCTTTCCAAAATCAAATAGTTGTTTGGTGAGTCGAATATCAGAATCTGAAGGTCGTAAGGTACCTGAAGGATGATTATGGCAAAGAATACAAGCAGATGCTTTCATATCGAGGAGCTCCTTAAAAATCATTTTCCCATCAGCGATTGTACCTGTTCGGCCACCTTTGGAAATAAGCTTATGAGCAATAACGTGATTCGCTCTTGACAGACCAATTACCCTAAACTCTTCGTGTTGAAGATCGGCAAAATATGGACGCATCAAGCGATCAACATCCCTACTATGTGCGATCTTAAATTTCTTTTCAGGTAGCTCTTCAGTGCGTCTTCTTCCAAGCTCTAATGCTGCCATTAAAGTTATGGCTTTGGCTGTCCCTATTCCTGAAAAATTCATTAGTTCGGCTTGAGAAAACTTCCCCAACTTATAGAGGTTATTACCTCCTGCCTGAAGTACTTCTTGAGCTAAATCAAGTGCTGTTTTTGATCGAGTACCTGAACCGATCAGGATCGCAAGTAATTCTGCATTACTGAGTGCTTTCCTTCCCTTCACCTGCATTTTTTCTCGTGGGCGATCATCCTCAGCCCACGACTTAATTGTTGATTGTGATGTATACATGTGGTTAATTTTAAGTTTCCTAATAAACTAGCAAAAAAGAATATATAACACAAATGTTTAGCATGCTATTTTAAATATGCATATTAGCTATCACATGGCAGCTAAGGTTTAACAATTACAACAAGCCGAATCCAAGGTATCACAACTCTTTAAAGTGATCGAATCGAGAGCATTGATTGTTCCAACTATTGCGTAAAAGAGCTGAATTCTTCTATTTATGGGTTAGCTTTTGAATTGTATAACGTACAAAAGTTCTGGCACAAATGTATTGTCCGATCTTGGTAAGAATACGCTTCAGCCCTATCGAGAAAACCCACCTGACCTTGTGCTGCAAAATGATGACATACTCTTTCTTGACTTTGTCTCGTATTCGATGATTGGGAAGCTGATTTTGGACGGACATACATTATTGGTGATGCGGCAGGAAAACATCAGCTTAAATCGGACATAGAGCAAGCTTAGCAGGAGGGAAAAAGCATATTCTGAAGCATCATGAAAGCATAACTGGTGCAGCATTATATAATTACACTAAGCATCTTGCAAAAAATAATATGGCTGGGATTACGGTAATGAGCACTGCGGTCACCTCATCGGAAACTTTGCACACGAGAGGATCGTTGGCCGAGAGGTCGTCAAATACATTCATCCTGACAACCATTTAAAAATGCATAGAAAAGATAAAGATGGTCAGCCACTTCACTGGATTTATGATATCCACTTTATAGATGAAGACCAACAAATTGGTGGATTTTTTGAGCAATTGATGGTATAGAGGGATTGTTACCATAAACGTTATCAACTTCACGCTTATTATACAAACTGACTGATTATTATAATTTTATATATTCTCCATTTAAGCTAGTTTTGATGTTTTAAATCAGTTTATTTCAAAGCATTTCGAGTTAGTATAACTTTAAAATGCAAAAAGCCCTAACGTTATATGCTTATTACTGATAATAATCTTCTTTATCTTTTTAAAACCAATTTAGAATTTGATGGAAGGTTTCAACATAGTTGAATATTCTTTACATTAAAAACAACTGAATACGCGACACAAAAAAAGACTGCCCTTTCGAGCAGTCTTAAAAAACTAAGCTATATTGAATGTGCTATCTATTAATTTGATTGTTTACGAATTAAGTTAAGGGCACTTCCAGCTTTAAACCATTTGATTTGTACATCGTTGTAAGTATGATTCAACTTGATTTCATCTTTCGAATCATCCGCGTGCACAATTTCAAGCGTAATTGGCTTGTCTGGCGCAAATTCGTCCAAATCCAAGAAGTTGAAGGTGTCATCTTCTTTTATTTTATCATAGTCATCTTCATTTTCAAATGTCAAGCCTAACATACCTTGTTTCTTGAGATTTGTTTCGTGGATACGAGCAAAAGACTTCACAATAACCGCTATTACGCCCAAGTGTCGGGGCTCCATTGCAGCATGCTCTCGAGACGATCCTTCACCATAGTTGTGATCTCCTACTACGATCGTCGGTACATCTGCAGCCTTGTATGCTCTTGCTGTCTCAGGTACCTCTCCAGTTTCACCCGTCAACTGATTGGTTACTTCATTCGTTGCCTTGTTGAAAGCATTTACTGCACCAATCAGGCAGTTGTTAGAAATATTGTCCAAGTGTCCACGATAACGCAACCAAGGTCCGGCCATAGAAATATGATCTGTTGTACACTTACCGTGCGCTTTAATCAATAATTTCATTCCAGTAATATTTTCTCCATTCCATGGTTCGAAGGGCGTCAATAGTTGGAGACGATCTGATTCTGGATCTACATCAATGTTCACCGAACTACCATCTTCTGCAGGAGCTTGGTAGCCATTATCTTCTACGTCAAATCCTTTTTCAGGCAATTCAATTCCAGAAGGTTCTTCCAACTTCACTTCTTCTCCATCTTCATTAGTCAAGGTATCCGTTAACGGATTAAAATCTAAACGACCTGCAATCGCCATAGCCGCTACCATCTCAGGAGAAGTTACAAATGCATGCGTGTTGGGGTTACCATCCGCACGTTTCGAGAAGTTTCTGTTAAACGAATGAATAATTGAATTTTTCTTGTTTTTATCCTCTCCAGCACGATCCCACTGACCGATACAAGGTCCACAGGCGTTCGTAAATATAGTGGCATCAAGATCTTCAAATACTTTTAATAAACCATCTCGTTCAGCTGTGTAGCGTACTTGTTCTGAACCTGGATTAATTCCAAAATCCGACTTCGTTTTCAAGTTTTTATCTACAGCCTGCTTAGCAATCGAAACCGCCCGCGTTAAATCTTCATAGGAAGAGTTGGTGCACGAACCAATCAATCCCCAATCTAATTCCATAGGCCAACCACCTTCTTTCGCAGCTTTTCCAAGCTGATCGATGGGCGTAGCCAAATCAGGGGTAAACGGACCATTGACGTGCGGAACTAACTCATCGAGATCAATTTCAATCACCTGATCGAAATATTCTTCAGGGTTCTCGTAAACTTCGTCATCACCAGTCAGGTGCTCGGCAACACCATCGGCTAACTCAACAATATCTTCACGATCCGTCGCTTTCAAATAACGGCGCATTGAATCGTCGTAGCCAAATGTAGACGTGGTCGCACCAATTTCAGCACCCATGTTACAGATCGTACCTTTACCAGTTGCTGAAATAGATTTAGCTCCTTCTCCAAAGTACTCAACAATACAACCCGTACCGCCCTTCACGGTAAGAATACCTGCTACTTTAAGGATGACGTCTTTTGCGGCTGTCCAACCACTCATTTTACCAGTAAGCTTAACCCCAATAAGTTTGGGGAATTTGAGTTCCCAGGGCATTCCCGCCATCACATCAACTGCATCAGCACCACCTACTCCAATTGCTACCATTCCAAGTCCACCAGCATTAACAGTGTGTGAATCGGTACCAATCATCATTCCACCAGGAAAGGCATAATTCTCAAGTACAACCTGGTGAATAATACCAGCACCAGGTTTCCAAAAACCAATTCCGTACTTATTACTTACTGAACTTAGAAAGTTAAAAACCTCATTGTTCTGATTAAAGCTTTCTTGTAAGTCTTTGTCAGCTCCTAATTTCGCCTGAATAAGGTGATCACAATGTGTAGTTGAAGGAACCGCTACATCGTCTTTTCCGGCTTGCATAAACTGCAATAAAGCCATCTGAGCGGTAGCATCCTGCATAGCAACGCGATCAGGGGCAAAATTCACGTAAGACTTACCTCGAATATACTCTTCATCCGCGGCACCGTCCCATAAGTGTGTATATAGTATTTTTTCAGATAATGTTAAGGGTTTATCTACTGCTTTTCGCACAGCGGCAATACGTTCCGGATAACGATCGTATACCGCCTTTATCATATCAATATCAAAGGCCATAATACTTAATTAATTGTTTTTATGTTTTTATCTAATGCAGGCGAATATAAGAAAATCAAGTGATATAAAGAAGGCTATTGTACAGAAATATTAGGCTTGAACCTTATAATACGCATCAGATTTTATAAATGACTGATGACACCAATTTTTAGATCGTTATAAGGTCTTTAGCCTCAAAAGCTGGCTATCCTGTATTGAAGTATCTAAATTTGAACCAAAAATTCAAAAAAACGTTTGGATATAATCCTTTAAAAAAGGAGTCATTCGTAGTTTAAATGATTACCGCTTTTCAAAACACCTCATCATTCTCTTTTTTTGATTTTTTCAACAAGATCTTAACCGTGAATAGTCCAGAATACATAAGGATCTTGAACAATTTAAAAAAACTGACAAAACTCATGTTTCAGCTTGACCGTGGTCATGTTTCTAAAAGAATTCCTATATTTAATTTGCAGTATGGGAATTATATACATAATGTTAGTCGTGAGTCTGCTCTTAGCGCTCTTCTTTCTATTCTCTTTTATATGGGCGAATAAAAGTGGACAGTATGATGATGATGTTACTCCAGGCATCAGGATTCTCTACGATGATGAAGAAATTAATGAAAAATCAAACGAAGAATAATGGAAGTATCGCGTATTAATTATGACAACAAGATCGTCAAGTATTTTGCTTATGCAACGATCACCTGGGGAGCTATTGGAATGCTCGTGGGACTTATTGCCGCATTGCAACTGGCTTTTCCCAACTTTTTCAACGATTATCTCGGTTTTAAGTACCTTTCGTTTGGTCGGATTCGTCCCTTACACACCAATGCTGTGATTTTCGCATTTGTAGGGAATGGTATTTTTACTGGTGTTTACTATTCCATGCAGCGGCTGTTGAAAACGCGCATGTGGAGTGATAAATTGAGTTATATTAATTTCTGGGGTTGGCAATTGATTATTTTATCCGCTGTAATCACGCTACCTATGGGGTACACAACGAGTAAAGAATACGCTGAACTTGAATGGCCCATTGATATTGCAATCACTCTACTTTGGGTTGTATTCGGATGGAATATGTTCGCTACTATTCTTGTGCGACGGGTACAACACATCTACACAGCAATCTGGTTTTACATCGCAACATTTGTGACAGTAGCCGTGTTACATATTTTCAATTCTTTTGAGTTACCCGTTCATTTCTTGAAAAGCTACTCCTGGTATGCTGGTGTACAAGACGCATTGGTACAGTGGTGGTATGGACACAATGCGGTGGCCTTCTTTTTGACCACCCCCTACCTGGGATTAATGTATTATTTCGTACCTAAAGCAGCCAACCGACCTATTTACTCCTATAAGTTGTCGATCATACACTTTTGGGCGTTAATTTTCATTTATATCTGGGCTGGACCACACCACCTTCTCTATACTAGCTTACCGGATTGGGCTCAGTCACTTGGTGTAGTATTCTCTATCATGTTGATTGCTCCTTCTTGGGGTGGTATGTTGAACGGTTTACTTACGCTGCGTGGTGCCTGGGACAAAGTGCGCGACAACGTCGTATTAAAATTCATGGTTGTCGCCCTCACAGCTTACGGTATGGCTACATTTGAAGGTCCTTTGCTCTCCCTAAAAAGTGTAAATTCTATATCACATTTTACAGACTGGACCATTGCACACGTACACGTCGGTGGTCTTGGATGGAATGGTATGCTCACCTTCGGTATGCTCTATTTTCTATTTCCTCGGTTGTTCAAAAGGGAATTGTATTCAAAACGACTAGCCAATGCTCACTTCTGGATTGCAACGCTTGGAATCATATTGTGGGCTGTTCCCATGTATTGGGCAGGTTTTAGCCAAGGCTTAATGTGGCAAGAGTTTAATCCAGATGGTACGCTTGCCAACCCTGACTTTCTAGAAACAGTGAATGCGCTTGAACCTTTCTATATCATGCGTGCTTTCGGTGGATTAATCTATATTATCGGGGTGTTGATGATGTCATACAATTTGTTTAAGACGGCTAAAATGGGATCATTTAGTAACAATGAAACTGTAGAAGTCACAAATTCTCGTAATCAAAAAATACCTAAAGGTGAATATTGGCACCGTCCTATTGAGCGTAAACCTGTTCAATTGATGATTTTGAGTATTATTGTTATACTCATTGGAGGAGCTGTAGAAATCATACCTACACTAACCGTAAAATCCAACATCAAAACCATATCCCAAGTAAAACCTCTCACTCCGCTTGAGCTAGAAGGTCGAGATATCTATATTCGAGAAGGTTGTAATAATTGTCACTCTCAAATGGTGCGCCCACTTCGTTTCGAAACTGAACGATATGGAGAATACTCCAAAGCGGGTGAATTCGTATATGACCACCCTTTCTTATGGGGGTCAAAACGTACGGGACCTGACCTTGCTCGAGAAGGTGGTTTACGCAGTGACTCATGGCATTATGGGCACCTGCTGATCCCAAAGCAATGGTCTCCAGGATCAATAATGCCAGCCTATCCCTGGTTGGCGGAGGATGCTTTAAACACCTCAGACTTGAAGACCAAAATTGCTGTCATGCGTGATTTGGGTGTACCTTATCCAGAAGGTTACGAAGAGGAAGCTCATAAGGACTTGAAGAAGCAAGCCAACGAAATTGCTGGACGTATTGTTAAAGATCTTAGTCAACAAAAAGGAAGTGTCAAAGTAGAAACAGTATCAGACAAAGAAATTGTTGCCATAATAGCCTACTTACAGCGACTGGGTACAGATATTAAAGCTGTTCCTGAAAATGATCAAGAGCAAGAAAAATCAACTGAACTCACTGAAAAAACAGAGTAATTATGTTAAGATATATCAAACACAACATGTCTGAAATAGCAGGGATTGAAATATACCCGATCATTTCACTGTTGATTTTTGTGGCTTTTTTTGCGATCGTGATTTGGAGAACATACCGTATTTCAAAAAGTGAAACAGCTCGCTTTAGCCAAATACCCTTAGATGAAGATGAAAAATATTTAAACGATAACGAAGATAATCGGAAATCATGAAAACAACGAACAGAAAAACATTAGCAGCGCTGATTTTCACTTTTTCATGCTTGTTTTTTGCAAGCGCATGGTCACAAGATGGAGAAGCTCTCTTTAGCGCAAAGTGTAGTGCCTGCCATATTCTTGGAAAGGACGCAACTGGTCCAAATCTTGTGAATGTGAAATCGCGTTGGGAAGGTGAGGAAGAACAACTTTTCGAATGGGTCAAAAATCCTGCAAAGGTGATTGCACAAGGAAACAGTGATCGCGCTCAGGAAGTGAAAGGCTACAGTCCTACTGAAATGCCTGTGCAGAACGTTTCCCTGGATGAAGCTAAAGCGATTATAGAATATGTAGACGCTTGGACGCCGCCCCAAAAGGAAACGGCAGATAATCCTAAAGAATCAACAACAGTAGTTGTACCTGATTATGATAAGAATCTCTCATTGTTTTATGGTCTTCTTGCTGTAATTGGTTTTCTCTTACTCGCAATTTTCATTGTTTCGAGAAGTACTGCTTCTCTCATTAAGTCTGATTTATTCAAGAAAAAAGTCGCTGCACTTCACGACAAGAGTAAAGGTACTGGTGATACTGTACGCGCAATTATACTCCTTGTAGGAATGAGCTTTATCTCAAGCAATGTTGATGCATTTAGTTTTGAAGCACCGGCAATTGCTAAGGATATCAATGTTTGGGTGTATATCGAACAAATCGATCTGTATGTTTTGCTAATTATAGCGCTACTGTTACTCGGCTTTTTAATGCACATGATTAACATGTTCTATAAAGTGTTGCGTATCATGAAGCCAAAGAAAAAAGCGAGCGCAGCGGAAGAATCGCAGAGTTCAATCACCCGGGTTCTCACCGGTGCCACACCTATAGAGGAAGAAGATAAAATTGATACGGGTCACGAATACGACGGGATCCGTGAACTGGATAATCCTATGCCTCCCTGGTGGCTTGCAGGATTCTTTATTTCTATTGTCTTTGCAGTAATTTACATGTTCCACTATCATGTTTTAGGAACAGGTGATCTCCAAACGGCTGAATACAATAAGTCTATGGAAAAAGCGCAAAAAGAAATCATGGAATACCGTAAAAAGATGGCTATGAACATTGATGAGACCAATGCTACTCTCATGGTAGACGATAGTGATCTTATGAAAGGGAAAACGTTGTTCAATAATAATTGTACAGTTTGTCATACAGAGTCAGGCGGAGGGGATACTGGACCTAACCTTACAGATGACTATTGGATATACGGCAATGACATTAAAGATGTCTTCAAGGTGATTAAATACGGTACTCCTAATGGAATGCCTAAGCATGAATCGAAGTTTAACCCTGTACAGCTTCAGCAAGTCGCCTCGTATGTATTACATCTTGAATTAGTCACGATGGACCAAGGTGGTCTCGAGCCTCAGGGAGATTTATACGGAGAAGCATCGAATTCAGAGCAAGAAAAAAACGATTCGATACAATAAGAGCTTAAAGATGATGAATGAGAAGGAGCAAGAGGAAGAAACTTTTAGAGATCATATTTCAACGGTAGATGATACTGGGAAACGCATTTGGGTATACCCCAAAATGCCGAAAGGTATATGGCACAATCGAAGAGTAATTCTGAGTATTATTTTACTGGCCTTTTTATTTGGAGCTCCTCATATATACATCAATGGAGAGCCACTTATTCTGCTAAATATCATAGAACGCAAATTCGTACTTTTTGGTCAAGTGTTCTGGCCACAAGATCTCTACATTTTCGCATTTACGATGATTATAGCTATTGTATTTATCGTACTGTTCACAGTGGTTTTCGGCCGATTATTCTGTGGGTGGGTTTGTCCACAAACGATCTTTATGGAAATGGTTTTTCGAAAGATTGAATATTGGATTGAAGGAGACTGGACACGCCAGAAAAAACTGAACAAACAAGCCTGGAATCGAGAGAAGATCATAAAGAAAACATCTAAGCACGCGATATTTCTGCTCATCTCATTCTTAATTGGTAACACCTTTTTAGCATATATCATTGGTGCTGAAGAACTTTGGGAAATTCAGACAGAACCTATAGGAGCGCACGTTGTTGGGTTTTCCGCGATGATCGTCTTCTCTGGATTATTTTATGGAGTTTTCGCCTTTTTGCGTGAACAAGTTTGTACTACGATCTGTCCTTACGGTCGATTACAAGGTGTGCTTCTCGATGAGCACTCTATTGTTGTAGCTTACGACCACGAGCGCGGTGAAGAACGTGGACGTTTAAAAAAAGATGAAGACCGCGAGGCAGAAGGGAAAGGTGATTGTATCGACTGTCATCAATGTGTAAATGTTTGTCCTACTGGCATAGACATTAGAAATGGAACGCAATTGGAATGTGTGAACTGCACAGCTTGTATTGATGCGTGCAACGACATCATGGAAGGTATTAATAAGCCTAAAGGTTTGATCAGATATGCTTCTGAAGCAAATATTCAAGGTGGTAAAAAGTTCAAATGGACTCGTCGAATGACCGCTTATACAGTGCTTTTATCTGTATTACTCATCATTTGGGGAACGCTGATTGGCACGCGTTCTAACTTTGAGGCAGAGGTACTTAAAAGTCGTGGTTCTACTTATACTGTTCTGAATAGTGGTTATTTAAGTAATATATATGAACTCAATCTCACCAACAAGACAAAAGATCATTACGACGTGCAACTAAAACTAGAAGATGATGTTGACGGTCGGGTGGAGTTAAATACTTCTTCACTTGACCTCGGACCTGAACAACAATCAACAGAGAATTTCATTATTAAACTTCACCCCGACGAATTGCAGCGCGGACAAAAGAAATTAACAATCGTTATTCTCGGAGATGGCAAGCCGATCCAACGCGTAAAGACAAGTTTTGTCGGTCCATTATTGTAAAAACAATTAAGGTATGAATTGGGGAAAAGGAATTATAATAGCATTAATCGCATTTATTGGATTTATATCTACGCTTGCCGTATTTATGATGAATGCCAATACAGAGCTCGTTAGTGAGGAGTATTATTTGGAAGAGATCGAGTTCGGCACTGAAATTAAGGCTCAATCCAACGCACTCTCAGACTCATCTTCAGTGAACTCTGAAGTATCAGATGCTGGCGTTTATCTAACGATCGAAACGCCAACAACAATAGAGGAAGGAGTAGTTCACCTCCATCGACCCAATAATAAAGAATTAGACGTTCAACAACCTCTCGAAGGTAAGCATATCTTCATTGACAGAGCAGTGCTCGAAACAGGAAAGTATCGCTTAACAATTGACTGGAATGACGGTCAAAAACAATTTCAATTGCGCAAAGACTTATGGATTCAATAGTTCAAACCATAATTCTAGGGCTAACTTTTGGACTCGTATCCAATCTCCACTGTATTGGAATGTGCGGTCCGATAGCCATGGCTTTACCTCTACAGCGCGACTCGAAGTGGAAATCTGCTTTAGGCATATCTACATACACGCTGGGCCGAAGTGCTGGTTATGCTACATTGGGTGTTATCGCAGGTTTCATAGGACTCAGTGCTCAAACTTTGGGCGTATTACAATGGTTGAGCATCATCTCTGGATTAGTCATCATCATTTTTGCCTGGGGCGGTTACTTGAACCATGTAAAGGGTTCTCAGTTTATTCAACGCACTCTCATTCGCGGAATGGGACGATTGATGCAGTCAAGAGGTAGAAAAACACAAGTCGGAAAGTTACTGGCTATTGGATTAATCAATGCCTTTCTACCTTGTGGGATGGTTTATGTGGCCTTGGTCTCAGCCATTAATACAGGTAGCATTTCTGGATCTGTCGCGCATATGATCAGTTTTGGGGTGGGAACCTTGCCTGGCTTTTTATTTCTGGGAGTTTTAAAAAATTATTTTCAACGTTTTCAATTGTTTAACAGAAAAATTGTGCTAGCTAGCTTGATCACAGTTGTTGGTAGTGCAATGGTTCTCAGGGGGCTCAATCTCGGCATCCCCTATTTGAGTCCAAAAGTTGAAATGATGTTAACAGCTGATAACAAAGATCAGGATTCAAATACCAAGCCAGTCAGTGCGAAAATGGAATGTTGTTCAACTTCTAATAAATGTTCTGATAGATAGTAACGAAAAGAAATTTTTCAATTAATTTTGAATAAATTGCGCTTATGAAAAATCTCGATCAAAATACTTGGAAAGAAAAATTAACAGCATCAGAAAATGCAGTAATACTTGACGTCCGTACACCTAAAGAGTGGTCTGAAGGTATCATTCCAGAAGCAGAGAAATTAGACATCATGGATACCGATGCTTTTCTTGAAACACTCAAGGAAATGGACAAATCTAAAGAGTACTTCGTCTATTGCCGCAGTGGAAATCGTAGTGGTCAGGCCTGCCAGGTTATGGATCAACTCGGTTTCGAAGTTGCCTACAACCTTGAAGGTGGTATATTGGAATGGAGTGGTGAAACAATTTCAGAATAATGAATAACAACCTAAGTAATATAGACCGCATCATCCGATTTTTACTATTTGTAGTAGCTATCGTGTTATTTGCAACTGATATTCTAAGAGGGTGGTTAGCCTATACTGCAGTGATTGTTGGAACCGTCTTTTTATTAACTAGTTTAATGAGTTTTTGTCCCGTTTACAAAGTACTCGGTATTCGAACTTCTGGAAAAGCGAACAGCAAGTAGTCGTCCTTGGCATCTTGTAAATTTTTGAGTAAATGCTATTCAAGGATATTGAGTTCTAATGGTTTAATGATATATTCCTAAAAAAATGGTGCACTGTTGAGTACACCATTAAATTCTTGTCAAGCATTGAAGTTATCCTCGCTACTCCTCTACTCTTCCCTTTATGGAAACACGTTGTGTAGATCCAGGAATGTTCGCCGTTACAGTAACCGTTTTTGAAATCGGACTCCCTGCTTGATTCGGCTTAGATGTAAAGGTAACTTCCAATTCACCCTCTTCTCCTGGCATTATAGGTTCTTCCGGCTTTCGCGGTACCGTACAACCACATGAAGCTTTTGCATCATTAATAACCAAAGGTTTGTCTCCCGTATTTTTTACTGTAAAAACTGTAGATACAGGCTCTCCCTTTGGAATAGCACCAAAATCATGCGTTGCAGGTGACAACTCCATTGTCGTTTGTTTGGCACGACGTTCTTGCTCCTGCTTTTCTTTTTCCTTTCGACGCTTTTCTGCTTGTTTCTTTAGTGCTTCCGAACTTTCGGAACCAGCAGCAAGTTTCGAGCGTTTTTCACCTTCTTTGGTCTCAATATCGACTTCTGTTTCATTCGTACAAGCAACCGCTAAAGCGATCACAGAAAACATCAAAATCAGTTTTTTCATTTTCATTAATTTTAGTTTTTACAAATATAAAAAATGGTTTATATCTAATCCTCTACTAATTCCATTTCATCATATTTCCCGTTTTTGAGTGTACCATACGCTTTCATAAATGCCTCATTTTTTACATTGTAAATTTCATAAAATGCCGAGTAATCCCAAATATTCTGTGCAATCAGTGCTTTGAGGCGAATTTGCATTAAGTCTTTGCTGATTGCATAATCCTCTTTCACAAAAGCCAGCGATGAATCCTCTTTAACAGCATAGTCAAAAAATGACTGCATAAATGCTTCATCCGTTTTGAAATTTTCTTTGAAACCTTGAACATCATCATACTGCTCCAGGATATCATCTCGCTCTTCATTGGCGAATTTGAGCGAATATTCGTTGAAAATACCGCTTCTTGAAAGCTTTTTATAATATTGTGAATATTCGAGGGTGTCAAGAGGAACGAACACATCCGGCATTATTCCACCGCCACCATATACATTTCGTTCTTTCTTCAATGTTTTATGAACGAGGGAATCGGGGAGGTCTATACTATCGCGGTGCATCATTTCACCATGCTCATAACGATCGATATAATCGCTGCGATAAGCGTCTAGATCATCATAAGGTTTTTGAATAAAGCGTCCACTTGGTGTGTAATATCGTGCAATCGTAAGTCGCAGTTGTCCACCGTCTGACAGTTCTATAGGTCTTTGTACGAGCCCCTTTCCAAAAGATCGACGACCAACGATGAGTCCTCGGTCCCAATCTTGAATAGCTCCGGAAAGTATTTCACTGGCAGATGCAGATGCTTCGTCAATCAACATAATGAGGCGACCTTCTTCAAAATCTCCTTTTTTATCTGCTTTTAATTCACTTTTTGGCTGTCTGCGACCTTCCGAATAAACGATGAGTTTCTCATCTGAAAGAAATTCATCAGCGACATGCTTAGCACCGTAAAGTAGTCCTCCTCCATTTCCTTGCAAATCAAAAATAAGGTCTTTCATCCCTTCCTTTTTAAGCTGCTTCAATGCCTTGTCTACCTCATCTTCTGTAGTTCTCGAAAAATTCGTCAATTTGATGTATCCTGTTTGATCATCTACCATATATGCACTCACTACCGAATGAACGGGGATTTTATCCCGTGTAATCGTAAATTCTAACAATTCACCTTTACCGCGTTTGATCTTCACTTTCACTTTTGTTCCTTTCTCACCAAGCAGTCGCTCGCGAACACCAGAGTTCCGCAAACCAACACCAGCAACATTTTCTCCATCAATCTCAATGATCTGATCCCCTGCCTGAATACCAAGCTTTTCAGAAGGACCGCCTGGAATGGGATTCACTACCAAAAGGGTATCCTTCAAGATATTAAAGCGTACGCCTATCCCCTCAAAACTACCGTTAATACGCTCATTGGCTTGTTGAACCTCTTCAGCAGGAATATATGTGGAATGCGGATCGAGCTCTTCAAGCATAGCATTAATAGCAGCCTCACTGATCTTTTTGCTCGGGACCTCATCTACATACATACGTTCCGCGTAGGTATAAACTTCATATAACCGTCGCATATCAGGATCATCCTGAGCGACTACAATATTTATAAGAAAGATAAAACTTAAATAAAATAACTTTTTCATAGTATGAACTTTTGCAGAATTCCTGAACAAAAACAAGTCCAAAAAAAGAAACTTGCCTTATTCGGGAACGCCCAATATAGTGAAATGTTTGGTGATGGATATACAAAAAAGTTTAAAATGGCACTCTTATCGCGTTCTTATCTCCTGTATGCGTAATTTATTTAGGTTTTCGCTTGCTGCAATTTCAACCTGCAAATTGATAGTTGTTCAACACCGAACTGTTGAATTAAACTATGCAACATCTCTATTCCTATCTAATATTTCCATTACTTAGCAACTTAAAACACCATGGATCGGCATACTCGTTGGTTATTAAAGAGTAGATGATTTTATAAAGGTTATGGATAGTAGTAATATTAATTTTCGCATTTTCCTGATCAAAGGCTTACTCCTTTTGACATTTGTACCACTTTTACATCTAAAAGGACAGGCACAGGTACTCGCTTTTGATCAACTGGAAATGCGATATGACCAAGGACACTATCGAAGTGTTTACAGAAAGTCTCGAAGATTACTTGATAAACCCGATTACGACTTTTCACTAATACCTACATATTATTTAGCATTAGCGAAACTTCAACTTGCTCAAAATGAAGGCTGGTTGCGCCGTCATAAATACGCTATTGTGGAGGCGAAAAGAACATTTGAACGACTACAGCGGACGCATGAAGGACGAGCAGTATTAAAAACTCACGAATATGAAGTAAGCGCTCTAAAAAAAGATTTGAGGTCCTGGCTAGAAACACTTAAAGATCAAGGAAAGAAAGACCGATTTGAGTTAGTTGAGCACCTGATTACAGATCTTTTTGCTGATGTTCCAGAAGTCACCTCGCTTCCAGAAGATGAAGCTCAACCCGAACCTTCAGAAAAGATTGAAATAGAACCAAATAAATCGGCTGCCTCGAATGTTCGTCAACAACTTTTGAGTCGTGGTGAAGAACTATTGGGCGTGCCGTACAAGTGGGCTGGTGAAACACCAGAAGGTTTTGACTGCAGTGGCTTTACACGTTATTTAATGACGTCAGAATTGAATAAAAGTATCGATAGACGTGCCGTGGATCAATATAAGTCTGCAAATAAAGTAAAACGTAAAAATGTTCAACCTGGCGACTTTGTGTTTTTCGACAACGGAAGTGGTATTTCACATGTTGGCATCGTCTACTCCACCAACAATCGCAGCATTCAAATGATTCACGCCAGCTCTTCTGTAGGCATCTCAATTGTGGATATCTATCAGTCGACTTATTGGAAAAGCAGAATAGCGGGCTTTGGAACTTATTTGGATTGAATGAAAAGTTCTTCTGTCACTTTACTATTCTATTTATTTTAAATAATTTAAAAACGATTGAGAGCGTTGTAAACCCTGCCACAACAATATATGCTGTATAGTCGAACGGAATAAAAAAATCAAAGATCACATTTCCTCCAATAAGAAAAAACAACAATGAGGAAAAAACCAGGAATATATGATCTAGTTTTAAGCTTAACTTACCAGATATCAAACGATTTAGAAGTAGTAAATCCAAACCTACCAGCACTATCATTCCAGCGTAAAATACCTTCCATAAACTTTCAAATAAGGAGGTTTCGAATACTCCAACTAATGGAATGAGAAGAAGCGCGATGTTGAACAAAGTAAATAACGTCAACATTAATGAAGAAGGTGAGGTTCTAATATACATTCGAACTGAGAGAAAGATTAACAATGATACTCCATTGAGCAACCAATAGCGTGCAAAAGAAAAAATATTTACAGGCTCAATGAGAACTGCTCCGCTCAAAAAAACAAAAAGTATACAAAGAATCAGAAAGATGACTCTGCCCCAAGGGATTTTTTTTACTAATGACATTCTCTCCAATTTCATTGACGAATAATTACTAGCGACAAAATTAATAAAACATCAAACTCGAAACACATTAGAAGTATTTCCTACAAATTTCGTTATCATCACGTGCCGCGTCTAAGTTATTATTCCTTAATAACTTTTCCTGTAAGATCTCTATCGTTTTTTGAAGAAATTCTAAAAAAATAAACTCCAGGTTTAAGGCCTGATAAATCAATTGAATGATTTATAGATGTGATTTTTCCCCGTAAAACAGATCTACCGTGCGTATCATAAAAAACAATAGTTACATCATCTTCTAACATCAACCCGTCAAAATTCAGTCTATCTTCTGTTGGATTAGGGTAGTACGCTAAATTTGATGTATCATATTGAGCATCGACATTCAAGCGGTCACATATACTCTTTACGTACCACGAACATCCATTTATTTGACCATCGTAGTTATTATTGCTGCTATCCGTGGCTACAAATCCAGAATTTTCATTAAAATTCCATAATCCAATAGTAGAAGCCTGAATCGCAAGGCTAGGACATGGAGGGGTGAAATCTGACAAGTATAATGCATCTGTTGAAGTTCTCAAATCATCTATATAGCCTTCAAAATAACGGTCAAAAGTACGTTGTCTTCCGATTTCCAAATTATATCCGTTGGGCATTAAAGCAGCAGTAAAACTAGGCTCTACTATGTTTTGTTTAACACCATCGACAAACATCATCATTCCTTGACTGGGATCGATAACAACAGCCACGTGATACCATCTATTAGCATCCCATGAATCACTATCACTATACACCTGTGATACAACCCCTACTTCATCGACATAAACAAACCTTAAAGTACCGGCAGGATGAGGTGTTCCGCTTCTTGTCAATGTTAAATGCCATTCATCTACATTGGAGTAAGGTACCTCTGTACCAAATAGAAAAATTTCTTTTTGCAAGCTTGCATCAACATCATTGGACAGCTGAAACCAGAACTCAATAGTTCTAGCATTCATTGCTGCATCAGCACCAAGATTAACGTAATCATCTAGACCATCAAAATACAAAGTCGGTGTTTGAATTTGCGACAACAAATTAGACGTAGATGAACTCAATAAAATGATCAGGAGTATAAGAAGGTTTTTTTTCATGATTTTTGTTTGCTCCAAATATAATATTTTAAACTCGAACAACAAATACAATAGAGATATGTTGAATAAGTAATAGTCCGTTTTAGAGAAGAATGCCCCAGCAAAATCAATCATCTTTTTTAATAGAAATAAAATTACAACACATTCTTTCTAATTGCGATTGTTTGACTTTACGGTATATTGTTATTTTTGAATTTGATTTCGTTTGGTGTATAAACAATGGGCATAATTGAAAGACAAAGTATTAAGGGAAGCCTGGTAAACTACCTCGGAGTCTTTATTGGCTTTTTTGCCACACTCTTTATTTATCCACTCGACTGGGAGCTCTACGGTACTATTCAATATTGGATATCGAGTGCTGTTATTTTAACACCCATCTTACGTCAAGGAAGCACGGCTTTATTGAATAAATTTTATCCACATTTTAAGAAGAAAGAAATTAGCGGATTATTAGGTCTTGTTTTGATTATTTCCACCTTGACCATTATGGCAATGTCATTGTTGCTATTTCTGTTCATCTTTATTTTTAGGGATTTTTCATTCATCCAACAGATGAATATTCAATCGCAATCCGTTGTCTATATTTATCTATTAGCTGTAGTTATGATTTATTTTTCAATATTTCAACTGCATGCAGCAAATGTGCGCAGAATAGTCGTACCAGAAATTATTTCGAAGGTTGGATTTAAGCTTTTTTTAATACTCCTCATTGTTTCATCTTATTTTGGAATACTCGATAATCAATGGGTTGGAGTTTTACTCGTTTTATTCTACCTATTGGCTTGCCTGACCATGTATTTTTATTTAATCATTCTCGGAGGTTTAGACCTCAGTGGATGGAAATGGAAAAAATTACCGCGCAACTTAAAAAAGAAAATGGTTAGTTTTTGGGTGTTTGGCGGACTTAATTATCTGGGTGTCTTGCTCGCCTACAAAATTGACTTGTTCATGATTGGTACACTCGTGGACAAAGTGTCTGTGGGTTATTACAGTATATTTTTGTTTATGGTCAACCTAATGATTATACCCATGACATCCATTAATCAAATTGCTGGTCCTATCGTATCAGAAAGCTTCGAGAATAATGATCTCTTAAAAATAGAGCAGATATATAAGAAGAGTTCCAACACTATTTTTTCTTTTGGAACGCTCGTAATCATCATCATTTGGATGAATATCTTTTTTTTATTGGGCATTATGCGTAATGGAGAAGATTTGATTCCTTATGTTTCCGTGATTCTTTTTCTAGGGTTAGCCAAAGTTTTCGATCTTTTGACGAGCATTAATAACCTGATCATTATTTACTCCCGTTGGTATCAATTGAATCTTGTTTTCCTCGCTATCATGTCAGTCATAAACATTTTGCTCAACCTTTATTTTATAGACGTCTATGGCATTATTGGTGCTAGTTATGCTACATCCATTTCTCTATTTGTATTCAATGGAATAAAAAGCCTTTTTATTTACATCAAGTTCGGTATCCATCCTTTTTCAAAACATACCATTTATATTGTTTTGATGCTTGCAGCCGGAATATTGATTGCTTCTACGATACAAGATTATCCAATTATCAACGAAATTTTAAGTATGATCATATACAGTTCTTTGACCGCAATTATCTATACCTACTTAAACTATAAGCTTGGTACTTCACCAGAGCTAAACCAATGGGTTGATAAAAGAATCTTTAGAAAATAATGATTATTAATTTTTCAGTTCAATAGTCGATTCTATAAATTCAACTAGTTTCTCTTCAAAATTTCGTGAAAGGTATTTCTCGCGAACAACACTGTAAGCTCTTTTCCCCATTTCCTCTCTCTGCTTCATATTTGTTAGAAAAAATAAAATACCCTCTTTTAATGAGGATTGATCATGAAAAACATATCCAATATCATGCATTTCAATCATTTCGCGTTGTGGTTGGCAATTCGAAACAAGTAGTGGTAGTCCTCCATACATATACTGAAATATTTTATTGGCCAGTCCTGATTCGTGTTGAGGATTGACATGTATTGGTGATAAACCAACATCAGCTATTGCCATGTACTGATCGAGTTCATGCGCAGGTATCCAACTTTTGTAAGTAACAACCTCATCATTGAGTTTATCCAAAGCATCAAAAAACACCTCCCTATCGGCCTTATCTACAGGACCTAACAACAGTAGTCTAATATCTTTGCGGACATCTTGTAGAGCTTCAAAAGCTTGTATAACATCAATCACACCTCTCCTTAAGGCTATGCCTCCGAAGTACAAAAAGGTAATGCGATCATCTGTTCGTTTCAACGTACGGTCTCCTGATAAACTTGATGGATCAATAATATTGGGTAAAACGAATATTTTAGAGGCTTCCAAAAAAACATACTTTTCCAGAAGCTTATTTTTAAATGTATTGCTCAGTACTATAATTCTATCAGCATAACCCAAATAGTGTGATTCTAACTTTATCCATTTTTTTGGACGCGTGAAAATGCTGTTAGGAAATTTATTAACCCACGAATAAAGTTGATACGCATAGGGATAGTTTTCGTGTAAATCCAGTATAAGTGGAATATTTTTATTCAATCTTTGTTTTGATCGATATACAGCTTTAGACATATAAAGGTCGTGAACGTGTATAGCATCAAAGTCATACTTACTTAATACACGCGATACATGACGTGTCCAAAGCCATTCATAAAAAGGAGTGATCAAGTTAAAAAAGTAGAGTATGTTCTTCAACTTTCGCTTAATATTTAAACGATGAACAGGAAATGAGTGCTTTTGTTGATTTTCGCCTTTGAAACCAAAGCACAAAACATGAATTTCAAATTCGTGCTCCTTAACCATATTGATTTCCTTGAGCACGCGAACATCATTATCCAACTCATTATCAACGACTATAGCTAACCGTTTTTTCATATAGAATAGTTAAGATGAGTAGCCATTTCTGAGCACAACCGTCGAACTTTTTCTTGATCTTCCTGATTCCAGTCCCTAAAAGGTGGAATGGCTACAGATTTTTGTCGATTAACACTAACATTAAGTCGACGCTCGATCACTTGATCTGATATTTGTACTTCACAAAATGAGCAGAGTGACTGAATCGTATCTACGCTCCAGTCATTGAACGATAAACTCATTTTCTGCCGCTCTGGCACTTGTTCCAGAAAAGCGGAAATCCAACGGTTGGTTTCATTCCATAACCACGCATTTTTCTCTATGGAATCAAATTCCTCCCATTGCTGATGAAAAGAGGAATGAGGAAGCGGTTCTATTCTATTGAGGTCTGATTGATTCTCTTCTACATACCATCTTCTTCGCAACCCAGAGCGAACTACTTCACCCGGGTGCCGATGCAAGTGAACAAATTTTGCTTTAGGAAAAATGGATCGAATTACCTCAGCAAAAAACGTCATGCGACTATCCGTAAATATTAAATTCTTCTTTGATTTTTCAGCGCGCAAGAACAACTCCTCTCTACCTCCAAGAAACATCTCCTGCAACAGTAGTTGTTCATTGTCTGAACACTTGGCAAATTCGAAAGAATAGGCTACTTTAGCTTGTGATCGCATCACGGGAATAGGATGGTGAAGTGATACACTGGATTTCTCTTTACTAAAAACAGTATTTAACCATTTCGTCCCACATCTACCGGTCGATAGAAAAATAACAGGAGCCAATTGATCCAGGTTATCTCTCAGCTCAAGTAAATCAACATCTTTTACTTTTTTTCCGAAAATTCTCCGTAAGAATAAATGATAATAAAACCATTCATCAAATAATTGTAAAAGAGTCTTCATATCCTATTACTTGGTTTAAAATTAACCTATGTAAATTCTGAAATTTCATTTAATAGGCGTTTCGCTATAATTTGATGCCCCTCGAGGTTGTAATGAACACCATCAGGAAAATAATCATCCGTAAGATCACTAACCTCTACAAAATCCCCTCCCTCATTTTGAACTATTGATGACAGTATTTGGTTGTATTCACTGTATTTCTCCATGGTACCAGGTAGTTGTCTTTCTATCCGTTGATTTCCTGCATTCACTCCAAGAACAATCAATTTAGAACGAGAATCCCGCTGAACACAACGAATCAAATCGACAACATCTTTTTTAAATTGGCTTTTCTTCGTCCATGAACGCCTTCCTCTTAACACGACCAGGGTTCGACGCAAAGACTTCTTAATAACATAGTGATTCAATGCATTTAAAAGTCGGTAAAACATAAAACCTCTTTTACGATGCAGAATATCCGAAAACCATAGAGGGATATCTCTATTTGGAGCATCTACAGCTCCAACATTCAGTATAACATATTCAGGATTTACACGACCAATTTCATCCTTCTCTTTAATAACATCTCTTGTTACAGCTCTTGTCGACGCACGATTAATAACAGACCAAAATTCATCGTTCCTCCTCTGGTTTAAGGCATCTTCAATTATCTGACCATAGTTTTTGTTTTTCGAATGGTCAGAAGCAGGAGGTCGCACTCGAAGAGCTACAGAACAACCCAAAATCAATATCTTTTTATTACTTGTCATGCCTTATAGTTAGTGCACATAAAATCAACGTTTCTTTCGAAGATCAAAAAATGCAAACAATACCAGCAAACCAAACAACACGATCGAACCAATCATTGCTATGGTGTTAGAACGTTCAAAACGTGGTTCTTTAAATTCAAATCTCAATTCGTATTCGCCAGCGGGGAGCATGACTCCACGTAACAAATAATTAACACGATGAATTTCGACTGCTTCCCCATCAACGTATGCTTTCCATCCGTCGGGATAATAGACCTCTGAAAATACGCCAAACTGCTTACCGTCAGCATTAACATGATATACTATCTTGTTTGGAGCGTAATCTTTCATCGTAATTGATCCCTGACCTGAATAAGTCAATGATGGCAGCTTTTCAGCTACTTCTTCCGAAATAATCGCCTCACGTCCTGGTTCAAAATCGTGAATTTTATGAATCGACAGTAAGGTTGTAAAACTATTCAAGGTGTCTTTTTTCAACTCACTTTCTGGTATCCACGATCGCTTACCTTTTACATCCTCTACATATTTGGCAGTAACACCAGAACGAATCGCATCATCGATATTTACAGGTATGCTGTCGCCACCATAAAGTACAATTCTTTCTAGTCCCGAAATGGTATCCTCAGATCGCTTTTCACCATTTACAAAAAGTGTTTTTTCTCCTTTATCACTAATCAAAAATAGATTCCCCAGCGCCAATAATTCCTGGTTCGGGTGGGGTTGAACATTTAATTCCTGAACCATCCAGCCATTACCAAGCGCTCCAGGGTTTTCTCTTGCACCATCACGTTGAATAAAATACTTGACATTCATCATATTGAACACATCCATATTACCTTCATCGATATGGAAATTCTTTACATTCTGAATGCGACGTAATTTCGCACCGTGATAACCATTCAACGCTTTATGAAAATAAGCATCGCGTGAAGAATTAAATCCACTGGATGGATTGTACACCCGATAATTGGAATTCAAATTCAGAGTTTGAAACTTTTTTGACCACAATTTATTCGGATTACTGCGCGAGCGCCGACCTCTAGACTTATCAGCACGAATCGCATCAATCTTTTGTTTCAATTCCGGACGGTTCGACAACTCTTTGTTAAAAATTTGCTTGTCGGCCTGTTTCGGCTGAAGCGGATAATCAAATTCGCTTTCATCCATCCAGTGTACAAAACCACTCCGACCAGCTTTTTCATTATTAAGGTAGTTCAAATCTACCAAAACAAGGTCGATAATGGTAAATATTCCCATTCCAGCGATAATCCATTCCTTGCGTACTTGAATTCGTAAATAGATTAAAACTAAAATAATACCAATCAGCAAAAACAAAATCGAACGCCCCATACTCGAACGGTAAATAGACTTTCTTACATCTACTAAAGCATCAAACTGCTTATCCACACGCTGCATCTGCTGTTGAACAACTTGATTCACCTGCTGCGGATTGTTTACATCAATCCCATTTTGCTTTAAACGTTGCGGATCTTCATTCATAATTTGATTGCGCACCTGATCCTCGTAATTATAAATGTAATCACGCTCCCGGGGAGATAAATAACCATCCCCCAAACCGGTAAAAGTCAAAATAACCATAACAGCAAGTAACCCCCCTGCTCCTATATAAAATGGACGAATATTCGCTTTAATACGCTCCCGTTCTTTAAATAATTTACGTAAAAACAGCACCGCGAGTAGAGGAATGACCAATTCGACTATAGATAGAATGATTGTAACAGCCCGAAACTTATTATACCCCGGAATATAGTCGAGGAAGAAATCAGTGAGCCCCATGAAATTCTTACCCCATGAAAGTAATAATGCTAGAATAGCCACTCCTGCCAAAGACCACTTCAGTGGACCTTTAAGGTAAATCATTCCCATAAGCGCCAAAAAGAAAACGATAATCCCAAGATAGACAGGTCCTGATACAAAGGGTTGCCCCCCCCAATACACATCATTTTCAGCCACTAAGCTCGCCTTTCTACGCATTTCTTTATCCTTAAGAATATCCGCAAAGGGGCTGTTTTTGATCGCATTATTCGATCCTCCTTTGACGTAAGGAGAAAGTAATGTCATCGATTCACTGACGCCATAACTCCATTGTGTGATATAATCTTTATCCAACCCTGTATTCGTAGATGATTTCGCTGGCGTACCGTCAGGGTTAATCGTAATATCATTGCCACCCCGAATGGTATGTTTTGCGTAATCGTTGGTTAATGAAATATTTCCGTAATTAATCCCAAGAGCGAAAAAATAGGCTAAAAGGATACCACCAGTGGCCTTGAAAAAACGTTTCCAGATTTGTTTCTGAAAACCACGCACCACTTCAGCTATCCCAAATCCGATCAATACTATTCCTAAGTAATAAGTAATTTGAAAGTGGTTAGCACTTAGCTGTAACGTCATGAATAACGCAGATAATAGTAATCCCCATTTCAGATTATAGCGATAGGCCATATAAAAAGCACCAATCACTGGCCCCATAAGACCAATAGCAGCCGCCTTAGAATTGTGTCCAGCTTGAAGTATAATGATATAGTAGGAAGAAAATGCAAAGGCAAAAGCACCAAAAATAGCAAGTTTTGGTCCCACCCGCATGCAAAGGAGCATAATATAAAAACCAATTAAATAAAGGAAAAACAATCCGGCGGGCGACTTCATCCCTAAACTAAGGACATCAGTCACGTTGTCAATCCAACGCCCCTCATAATTCGTAGATATTTGGTAAGTGGGCATTCCTCCAAACATAGAATTCGTCCAGAGAGGCTCTTCATTCTCCGCTGCTCTAAAGTGGTAAATCTCGTTGGACATCCCTTTAAATTGCTCGATATCGTGCTGTTTGAGTCGGTGACCACTAAACTGTGGTTGGAAATAAATAAATGTTACAAGAAAAAATAAACCGACTGCGAGCAAGTGCACCCAGTGCTTCGAAAACAATGTCTTTAAATCTAATTTACCCGCCATTGGTCAATGATTTTTTGAATGAAACCGTGAATATAATAAAAGAGAAGAATTCTTGAACCATTAGAAAAGTGATTTCAAAAAAAAGACTTATCCGTGCATCGTTTCTTTTTTTCCGTATTGTTTCATTAATTCGGCCTCAAAATTAAGAAATTCCTGCCAACGCCGCTCTACATCAATTTTCTGGGCATATTTTCGCGCAAAATTCAAGAACATGATGTAATGCCTTGCTTCACTCTCCATTAATTCTTTGTAAAAAACACGTAACTCAGGATCAGAAATATGTTGTGATAAAAGTCTAAAACGTTCACAACTCCTTGCCTCAACCATTGCACCAAAAAGCATACGTTCAACAAATTGCTGTTCTTCGTTCCCCCCTTTTCTGATGAAAGCTAATAAATCGTGGATATATTCATCCCTGCGTTCTCTCCCCAATTTTAAATTACGTTTTCGTAATTCACGATGTACCATCTGAAAATGCTCCATCTCTTCCTTAACCAACTCCCCCATTGCCTCAACAACATCAGGGTATTGCGGGAATTTAACAATAACAGTAATAGCGTTTGATGCAGCCTTTTGTTCACAATAAGCATGATCCGTTAGGATTTCCTCTATATTTTTCTCAACAATATTCACCCACCGTGGATCAGTCGGTAATTTAAGTCCTAGCATTGTCATCACTTTTTTTTTTACAAAAATAATAATTGCCTACATGCATGCAGAAAACTTATGCTCCAAAATCTTATCCATCCACTCGTTATCATACAGTTCTTGACTTAAACGACATAATTAACTATCAATAAATAGTTTATCACTATCAAAAAAGATCACGTAATACCTCCGTTTTTGCGTATTCCTACAAATCAACATTGAATAATTTAGTTAAATAAAGAAAATTACTTAGTTTTGGAACTTAGTATAGTACAACCAAGAATCGTATTTATTATGAAAAGACTAATTACACTCCTATTGTTGAGCCTAACTTTCGGAGCTTCATCACAATCCCAGATATGGAGTGATGACTTCGAATCAACTGCTGGTGATTGGAACCTCTCCATTCAGACAGGGCAAAATGATAGTGATGCAAATATTTGGGTTATCAGTGATGAAGAAGGTGGCGAAGTGCCTCCGAATTGTGGTACGGCTAACAATGGTGATCAGACACTCCATGTTTCCTGTCAAGGACCTGCTTGTCCAGGATCTGGCGCCATATACAACGCTGGTGATAATGGTGGCGGCTTTGCTCCGTCAACAACCAACTTGCGCGCTGCATTAACATCCCCCATTTCGACTGTTGGAGAATCGGGATTGGAATTAGTATTTGACTGGATAGGTGTAGGACAAGCCAATACAGATTTTACAGAGTTGGAATATAGTGTAGACGGAGGTACTACCTGGAATATTATATGGACACAATCACCTGGAAACACATGTGGTGGTGGTCAAGGTTTATGGGCTGAAGAAACTGTTGCACTGCCTGTTGGAGCTGAAAATCAAGCAGACTTGAGATTTGCATTTCATTGGCAAAATAATAATGACGCCAATGGTTCTGACCCGTCCTTTGCTGTCAATAATCTTCGATTAAATGCTGCAAGTGCTCTCGGGCCAACAGCAGATTTCACGCCAAGTGCAACTGATATTTGCGAAGGTGATTGTATCGATATCACAGACAATTCAACGGGTAACAATCTTAATGCGTGGAACTGGACATTTAATGGCGGTACTCCAGCTAGTTCAACAGATCAAAACCCTACAAACATCTGTTTCAATACAGCAGGATCGTATGATGTCACCTTGGAAGTGACTGATGATGATGGCACTGATTTAGCTACGCAGACAATTAATGTAGCTACATGCAATAGCGGTCCTTCTGCTGACTTCACACCAGGGTCCAACAATTTGTGTGCTGAAGATTGTATTGACTTTTCTGATAATTCAACTGGAAACGGAATTACCGATTGGAATTGGACATTTAACGGTGGAACACCTGCAACATCTACAGATCAAAATCCAACCAATATTTGTTTTGACACTCCTGGCACTTATGATGTAGTTTTAGAGGTCACTGATGCAGATGGAACTGATCAAATTACTAAATCGCTAACTGTAGATACTTGTGGTAGTGCACCAGAAGCTAGCTTTTCAACGGATACGTTATCGATCTGTAGATTTGATTGTATCAGTTTTACAGATTCTTCTTCAGGTAATCCAACCAATTGGAATTGGACATTTGAAGGTGCTTCCCCTGCATTTTCAACGGAACAAAACCCTACAAATATTTGTTTTGACACAACAGGTACATTCGACGTAACGCTGACCGTTTCAAACGATTTTGGAACTGATGATACAACACAAACGATTCAAGTAATGGTACTCCCCGCGATTGATGCATGGGGCGACACGACAATTGATATAGGCGGTGCAGCATCCATTGAATATCAACAAATTGACCCGGGTACCTTTTTCTGGGATCCCGACGACAATGTGGAGTGCATCACTGCTAATTGTGATAGTGCGCTTGCTACACCATTATTAACGACACCTTATTACGCATCAGTTGAAGGAATGAATGGATGTATTGGGAGAGATACTGTTCTTGTTACCGTCAACTTCGAAGATGTAGTAGATGTTCCTTCTGCCTTCTCACCAAATAATGACGGAGTAAATGATTCACTCAAAGTACTCGGTCTAGGAATTGTATCAATCGATTTCAAAATATATAATCGATATGGACAGCTGGTTTACGAATCCGAAAAACTAAGTGAAGGATGGGGTGGAACTCTCAATGGTGAACCGTTGAACCAGGGCGTTTTCGTCTGGACACTCAAATATGATCTCATCGACGGCACGAGCGGTGAAAAGAGTGGTAATACAACCTTAATTAAATAAAGTTAATTGCGATAGTCATGAAATATATAGCTGCGAGTATAATTCTATTTTCCATTACTTTTACCTGGGCACAGCAAGGTAGGAATTTCAGTATGTGGTTCCATAATAATATGCAACACAACCCTGCTGCCGTTGCTACAAACGACAACGACATGCAAATCTTCACCAACTTCCGGTATCAATACTTTACGGTTACAGATAAACCTTACCAAACCATTTCTGGAAGTATTGAAGGTAAGCTATTTCGTTCTAATACGAGAAACGGATACCTGGGTATTGGTGGCTCGTTTATGAATGATATGAGCGGAGATGGTCGATACAGCAATAATCAATTGACAATCCCTATTGCTTACCACCTCTTTTTCAATGAAAATAACTTTATGTCTGTAGGTGTTGCGCCTGGCATGTATCAGCGTTCTCTATCGCCAGGTAATTTGACATGGGAATCACAATGGAATGGATATGAATTTAATAATAGTCAACCTTCCGAAAACGTGGCCAATGCAAGTGTTGCTAACTTTGATTTAGGCGCAGGCATTTTCTATAATTACAAAGAAGATAATACCCGGAGAATCTATTTTGGTTTCGCAACACAACATATCCTCCAACCCAAATTAGACTTTAACATTCGCGACAATCTAGCGCGTCGATTCACTGCCCAAGCTGGTGCCAATTATAAGTTTAGTAACAGTACTTTTGGTATTTCTCCGCAGGTGATCGCTATGTTCCAGGGTCCCAATCGTAACGTGATGTTTGGATCAAATTTTGACTTTTACTTGCAAGAACCGTCGAAACGTACGTTGTTCTTCCAACCCACTATTTTCTCATTTGGAGTTTATCATCGTATAAAAGATGCTGTTGTAGCAAACTTCCAATATACCTTCCAGGGGCTCACGATTGCCTTGTCGTATGATTCCAATATTAATACGATGCTGCCAGTCTCTAAATCAGTTGGTGCTCTGGAGCTTGCATTGAAATATGACATCATTTGGGATAAAAAAGGTAAATTCATTTATTAGTGGAGTGAGCCATTGAACTACCTGGGACATCTCTACTTCTCGGATGATCAGCATGCTCTAATGTTGGCCAACTTATATGGAGATTTTTTTAAAGGCGGTAAGTTTAACACACTCCCCTCAATCGTGCGTGATGGAGTCATCTTGCACCGTGAGATTGATGATTATTTCGATCATCACCCCGCAATTAAGGCCCTCCGCAAAAGTTTATCTAAACACCTTCCTAAAATAGCTGGTATTGCTATCGATTTATTTATTGATCACCTACTAGCTCAGCATTGGTCCAAATACTGCAGTCAGGAGCTCGATTACTTTTTACATGATTTTTTCCGTTTTACTCATATCGAAAGCAATCTCCATTTTTTAACGACTCCTCCAAAATTCATTTACCCAAAGGAGTTCATTCTTCTCATCCGTTTGATCGAAGATAAAGATTGGATACTTCGATATCGCAATTTAGAAGGACTGGATATGGCGTGTTATGGTCTATCCAAAAGGATCAGTTTTTCGAACAATCTACAGAAAGCTCCAATCGTTTATTATGATTTTAAACAGGAAGTTTTTGCTGCATTCGAAGCATTTATGGAGGATGCACGGCGCCATTTCCCACATAGTTAACTGAATTCAACTCCCAAAAAGCAACAATAATCATATATTTTACGTATATTTAAGAAAGACATCACTTTTGAGGAAAATTACTTATAGAAATATAGCCTTTTTATTGACGCTTTCAATTGCGGTAATTTCTTATCGGTGTCAACACTCGCAAACAAAAGAAAAAACGATTGTTGGGAGCGTACCAAAAGAAAAACACAACGATCTTAATGACATTCTCAAACAAAACAAATTAACCGTTCTGGTGGAGAATAGCGCGAATAGTTATTTTATCTATCGTGGCCAAAAAATGGGCTTAGAGTACGAAATACTGAATGAATTTGCACGCGAAATTGGCGTTAAATTACACATAAAAATTGTCAAAGATTTAGATGAAATAACTGATAAGCTCAACAATGGTGAAGGAGATCTAATTTCATGTAATTATACCGTGACCAAGGACAGAAGACAAGCTATCGATTTTTCTATTCCTTACATCCGTACGTCTCAGGTTCTCGTTCAACGTAAACCAGAAAACTGGAGGAAACTCAGAAAGCGGGAATGGCAAAAAGAAGTCATTCGCGACCCTGCTGAACTCGCTCAAAAAGAGATTCATGTTTGGAAGAATTCAAGCTATTATGATCGTCTTATCAACTTACAAAATGAACTCGGTGATACTATTTTTTTAACCCCCCTGGACGGTAATGTTATCCCTGAAGATGTGATTGAAATGGTCGCCAACAACTTTATTGATTATACGGTAACTGACAGGAATGTTGCCTTACTCAATCAACGCTTTTACCCTAATATTGACGCTGAATTGGAGCTGAGTGTGAAACAAAAAATTGCCTTTGGTGTTCGCAAAAGCAGCCCGTTATTGCGTAAAAAACTAAATGCTTGGCTGAAAGACTTTATGAAAACGTCTACCTATCGCTACATCAAACATAAATATTTAAATATCTCCCAGTTTTCGCGTAAGTCTAAAAATCAATATTCCTCGATTGGAGGAAATAAAATTTCTCCTTATGACAATATTATCAAAAAGGTTGCTGCTCAATATAACTGGGACTGGCGACTTATTGCGGCACTCATGTTCCAGGAGTCTAAATTTCGCTTAAAACAAGAGTCTTGGGCTGGTGCTTATGGGCTCATGCAATTCATGCCAAGTGTGGGACCTGCCTACGGTGTATTCCCTGATTCTCCGCCAGCCGTTCAAATAAGAGGCGGGGCCAAAAAACTCGCCCACGATTACAACCAGTGGGAAACAGTACCAGATAGTATTCAACGACTGAAATTTACATTAGCTACTTACAATGCAGGTCGTGGACATATTTTAGATGCGCAGCGATTGGCCAAGAAATACGGCAAAGATCCGTTGGTTTGGGACGATAACGTTGAAGTCTTTATACAACGACTCTCTCAACCTAAGTACTATCATGATCCAAAATGTTATTATGGATACCTGAGAGGCACAGAAACTTACAATTACGTTCGTGATATATTTATACGATATGACGAATATCAATCAGCATTTCCAGATAAGGAGGTCTAAAAAAATGCCGTTTACCAACATAGCAAACGGCATTATATTCAATTGAAAAGCAAACTTTTATTCCTGCTCCCATTTATCAATAGATGATTGATTCATCTGAATATATCTCGAATTTTCTGCCTTCTTAGCACTTTCTAATGATCTTTTCGCCGTTTTAATAGCGTTCTCCTTCATACCTAATTTATGCTCAATAAGCGCTTGCTTGCGCAAATACCAAAAAGCTTCTTCACCGCGCATTTTAACAGCCATCTTGATATAATTTAAGGCGGATTCCAGCTCTTTTCCAGCATTCAAGTAGTAAGATGCAGCGCCATAATAATCGCGCTCACTGATTGTATCCCCTTCCATGGTCTCAAGAATACTCGCTTCTGTCAGTTTTTCGGTTGGAAACTCCATAGGAAGCACAACTTTTGAATTTTCCCAGGCAATTGAGAAATCACACGTCGAAGTAGTGAGATTTTCAAATCCAAGTGTTAATGATTCTACATGATCAACTTCTGTTATATTCGTTTGAAATGTAGCAATAACTTTACTATCGTCCCATTCATCAGGTACTCCCCAGTTTTCTGATTCACTATAGAGATATATTTCCCACTTCTTTTTTTCAGGACGGGCATATAACGCATAAGTTCCGGACTCTACAGATTTACCAGCTATTGTTGCATCCGTCGACAGCGTAATTGTCGTATTTTTGTTTGCTCCTAAGCGCCACAACTCACCATGAGGAATGAGCGAACCAAAAATAGCTCTGTCTCGCACTGATGGCCGCGAATATTCAATCTCTACCTCAGAAAGCCCGATTGTTTGCTCCACCTCCGCTTTTGGACTCAAAGCAGGTACCTCAACCTGAGCACTTGCATACGAAGCCATTAAAAACAATCCTAATACACCAATAATTTTTTTCATAATACTATATTTTTTTATCACCGTAAATGTAAGAGTATTATAGAATACTTAAAGGAATGATTTCTTATTCTTGACTCGTAAATAAAGGTCATAAGCCTATTAAAGCCAATAACAACCACAATTCAAAACAAGATGCCCTGGATTAAATGTCGCTTATTTGACTTTATATCTCTTCAAATGAGATAAAGGTTCCTTTTAACATGCTCATTCACCGCTCAGCATTGTATTTTAAAATTCTCTTCAATAAATTATAAGTTTATGTTTGCTAAACTTTGTTAAATTTAATTATATGCTAAGAAAAATATTCTCAATTTGCATTTTATCGGTTTTAATGCTCCAATTTTCATTTGGGCAAAACAACCATTCTGAAAAACCCTACGTCCCCAATCAAGTTATTGTGCGTATGCAGGATGGACACGACCCCTATTTAGTAGAAAAGCAAATGCCTCAGCACTACGGTGTAAAATTAGATCGCGTCTTGTCTAAACGGACCGACATCTGGTTATTTAATTTTGATGATGAAGAAACAGATGTACCTGGTGTTTTAGCTGAACTAAAAAAAGTACAAGAGGTTTTTCTAGCTCAAGCCAACCATGAAGTACAAATGCGAGTAGCTCCCAACGATCCCAACTACGGGAATCAATGGCAACATCAAAATATTGACTCAGAACTCGCATGGGACATCACCACTGGAGGAACCACTGCGAATGGCGACGACGTCGTGGTGTGTGTCATAGAATCTGCCGATGTTATGGGGCATCCTGACTTGCAGAATAATCATTGGATTAATACCAATGAGACCCCAAACGATGGTGTAGATAATGATGGAAATGGTTATGTCGATGATTACAACGGTTGGAATGCTCAAAGTAATGACGACAACATTGGTTCAGGTAATCACGGAACAGCAGTTGCCGGAATGATAGGTGCTCAAGGCGATAATGGTCAAGGCGTAGCAGGTGCCAACTGGAATGTGAAAATTATGGTAGTTGCAGGACATACGCCATTAACAGAAGCCAACGTTATCGCTGCTTATGACTATCCATTAAATGCCCGAACAATCTGGAATCAGTCCAATGGTGCCGATGGTGCCTTCGTAGTGGCGACAAATGCATCATGGGGTATAAACCAAGCAGATCCCTCTAGTTACCCAATATGGTGTAGCTTCTATGACGATCTTGGACAAGCTGGTATTCTGAATTGTGGTGCGACAGCTAACAGTAGCTATGATGTTGACGTTCAAGGAGACATGCCTACTGGTTGTGCCTCTGATTATATGATTGGTGTGACGGCTACTGATAATACGGACCAAGTTACTTTTGCCGCTTATGGCGACCAAACGATAAATGTTGCCGCACCAGGAGATAATATCTACTCTACTGATGGTAGTGGTGGATACAGTTATACGAGTGGAACATCTTTTGCAAGTCCTCTAACTGCAGGGGTTATTGGTTTGATGTACAGTATCCCATGCCCAAACTTCATGTCTTTGGTACAATCAGATCCCCAGGGAACTGCAGATATTGTTAAATCCGCCCTGATGAATGGTGTAGATCAATCAACTCATCTGCAAGCAAGAACTATATCAGGTGGCAGAATTAATGCAAAAAACTCAATTGACCTTTTGATGAATCAAACTTGTAGCTCGTGTACTCCTCCTCAGAATCTAACGACAAATACAGTCAATGATTTCGATGCTTCAATTGCTTATGATGATGTTCCCGATGCGAATAGTTATGACATTTTCATCCAGGAACAAGGTTCAGGAAGCTGGTCTAGCTACAATACGGCTAATTTATCCTATACATTTAATGGACTCACATCTTGTACCGTTTATGAGGTTTATATTGAATCTGATTGCGGTAATGAGACGAGTTTTGCATCTGACACCCTTACTTTTACCACTACGGGATGTGGAACTTGCATTGAACTACCTTATTGTGCTACAGGAACTGATGCAGATCCAGGAGAAACATTCACTTTGCACTCGCCAAGCGGAATAGCTGGAAGTTACAGTTATGATGGAACGAATGGATGGGGAGGTGACCCAAGCCAACTTTTCGCCTATGGAGAACTCGTGCTTGTTGACGACGGTACAGCTGCAGGAGATGAAGGATGTAATGCGCTGGTTAACGGCGCTGCAATCAACGGTAATATTGCTGTAGCAATGCGCGGAAATTGTACTTTTACGAGTAAAGCGCTCAATGCTCAAAATGCGGGAGCTCGAGGTATCGTTATTATTAACAATGACCCCAATGGAACGATTGTCATGGGCGGATCTGATCCTAATGTGACTATCCCAGCCATCATGATTAGTCAGGCCGATGGAAACACAATTCTCAATGAAATTAATGGAGGAAACAGTCCTATGGCGCTCCTCGGTGCTCAAAATGAATGGATTGAGTCTATGGAAATTGATGGAAACCTAGTAAATAGCGGCGATAACAATGGTTACCGTCCACCAGACCTCGCCCCCATCAACCTCAATATTGGTCAAAGTGTACCATTTACCATGACACCCGGTTTTAATAATGGTCAGCCTTTACAAGAATATACCCGCATTTGGTTAGACCTTGATCAAAACGGCACATTCGATACAGGAGAACTTATTTATGATCAAGGCAATACGAGTCAGGGGGTACTAACGGATGTTATGAATATTCCCGGCACGGCAACAGCTGGTAATACGAGAATGCGCGTACAAATGGCCTATCAAGGTTATGCTGCCGATCCACTCCCCGGTGCTTGTGGTAACTTTACTTCTGGAGAAGTGGAAGATTATTGTGTCGAATTAAGTTCAGGAACTCCTTGTAACTTAAATGTTGCCAGTACAGTGGAAGCCCCTAAATGTTCTGAAGCGCAAGATGGATCCATCAGTTTGAATGTTAGTGGTGGCACGCCGGGTTATACGTACCAATGGAACAACGGAGCTGGAAATGTCAGTTCCATCAATAATCTCAATGCGGGAACGTATAATGTGACGATCACTGATGGAAGTGGATGTGATACAACTATTAGCTACTCACTCACTTATTCAGTTACCAACATTCAAGTCAATGGAAATATTACTGATCCAAGCTGCCCAGGGCAAAATGACGGTTCTATAACGGCCAATGCCACAGGAAGTACCAACTTTTCCTACCAATGGTTAAATGGTCCCGCTACAGCTCAATATAACAATCTCGATGCGGGTACGTACGAAGTTACTGCAACAGATAATTTCGGGTGTACCGCAACTGAAAACTTTACCTTAGATTACAGTGTGAACCTCTCGATGACCGAAACGCTGGTCCAACCGACATGTAATGATACGCAAGATGGTGAAATCACAGTTAGCGTTTCAGGTGGTACAAATGTGACTTACCAGTGGAATGGAGGTCCGGCTTCGTCAACGTGGAGTGGACTTGGAAATGGTACCTATTCGGTGACCGCTACAGATGCTTCTGGATGCCAGATCACTGACTCGTATACGCTCGTAGCAAATCCAGATACGCCAGCGGCAGGCTTCAACGTTACCACAAACTTCCTTGACGTCAGTTTCTTTAATTTGACTACCAATGCAAACAGTTACGAATGGGATTTTGGTGACGGGAACACTTCGACAGATTTCAACCCAACGCATACTTATTCAGAACCTGGAACCTACACTGTTTGCCTTACCGCTTTTGGTGATTGCGAAGCGTCTATCGTCTGTAAAGAAGTTACTGTGTCAGAAGATGATGCTAGTTTGAACCAGGAATCATGGGAAAATGCGGTTGTTGTTTATCCAAACCCATCAAGTGGTGATGTTCACTTCTCGATTACCTCAACAGAAGCTAATAATATCGTCATCTTTGACGCTACGGGTAAAGAAGTGGCACAAACAGAAGTGGTTGAGAAAGAAACGACGATTTCAACGACACAGTGGAACAATGGAGTCTATTATTTTCATATCCAAAATGATGCAGGTCAAACATTATACACAGACCGCATTAGTATTGTAAAATAAAATGCTCTTGAGCGAAAAGGCTGGATCTGAGGGTTCAGCCTTTTTTTGTGAGATGGTGTTCACGATTGAAAGCAAATTTCAATGGGTAAGAATCGAATCGATCTTCTCGATGAATAGCTGCTGTCAACTTTCGATCCTTGGATGCTATACAAATTACACACGAACCTTTCAGTCATGTCGTCTTGACTCGGGAAGGATTCGAAAAACTGGAATTCTCAAGTGCTCGCGTTCGTGATAAGGCGAATTTTCGTAAATGTACTGCAGTTGGGCACGGCGATCAACAGCAAAATCTTCATCATTTGCAACTTTCTTTTCAAAGCGTTTCCTCAGCGTATCGTTTTGATTTAAATATTCCTTTGCCAGATCTTCAAAAACATAAGGAGAAAAATGTTCTTTTTGTTGTAAATAACTGTCGAAAAAATTCCAGGCGAAATAGCTATCGCAATATTGAGGTGAGAGCACATGAGCCAAAAATCGCTTATTTCTGGGCTGAACTCTAATCATGACATCCCCCTTCTTTAATGCAACTTTATTCCTCACCGTTCGCTTATCGATATCATAATGCAAAAAATGTCCCTCATAAGGAGAAGAAGTAGTCTGCCATTCCTTCATATAATCTACTTTTACATCAAGAGTGGTATTTTTATCGACAGAAATCATTTCAATACCATTTGATGCCAGTCGTTCAATTACCTCCTTCTCTTGTCTTCCAACTATGTAGAATTTCGGTACGACAAGTGAATCTGTGGGGTACATTTTATGAAACCATGGTATGTTTCGCTCAAAAGGTTGTGCTTTGTCATATAACAATCGATCGGCATCGGCAAAAGCACTTTTTTCATTACTCCACTCATACCCTTTGAAGAGCACGCTATCAGGAATAGTATCCAACACGAAATTTGCAGGAAAATAATCCTGAAGTGCATCGTAGCTAAAAGCCTTTCGGCGCGCTTCTTCAACAATTTCTTTCTGGGTGGTGGCAAAACCAATTATTTCCAAGATAAAAGCATAAGTCGATCGCACACGTTCCTCAAAAGCTTTGAGCATGTGCGTTTCGGTCGTAAAGCTGATGGTATGAAATAAATCTGCATACCCCATGGAATAGCGCGGGGTAGCATTGAACTTGGTCAATCCGCCCTCAGGCGTTCTTCCTTTCAAATTGACATAACGAAATGGCTCATAGTCCCATTTTTTCGGTAAAGTTTTATGGAGATGAGGAATAATGCTCTGCTTATATATTTCCTTTATTGAAGGGGCTAGTTTCTCCAGAATAGGAGTTATATAAGTGAGGGTATACTGATAATCTGCCCCGTTGCTCGTATGCGTATCAATAAATATATCAGGGTCAAGTCCATGAAATATGCTGGAAAAAGTGAACATATTCTTACTATCCATTTTTATAAAATCCCTATTGAGGTCGAGATGTTGTGCATTACCACGAAATCCGTGTAACTGTGGTCCTTTTTGGTTCGCACGACTATAACCTCCGCGTTTGTGCATACCTCCAACATTGTAGGCCGGTATGATTGCGATTACCGGATCATCTTTTCTCGCTGCTGATGATTTCTCAGAATAATCCAACGCGACTTGCATAGAGGCATTTATACCGCATGGTTCTCCTGGGTGTATCCCATTATTAATCAATATCGTTGTCGAGTTTCGAGCTGTTTTAAATTGACGGGCACTATCTCCTTTCGCATTTATTAAACATAAATAAATTGGAACTCCGTAATCAGAGTCTCCCATTTGATACAGTGTGATGGCCTCATTGTCCTTAGATAAATTGAGGTAAAAATCAATCAACTCCTCGTATGTCGGCGTTTGATTGCTCTCCATTATCGCATCTATCGGATACTGTCCAAATGCCTGTGAACCTAACAAAAGGAGTACTAATAGTTGTTTCATTGCGTCGTAATTTGAAATTAAATAACACTATATTTAGCCTAGCGCTACATCGAGCATCATCATAATAACAAAACCGAGTATAAATCCCATAGTAGCGATATCGGTAAATCGATCTTGTTGTGTCTCGGGAATCACCTCCTCCACGACCACAAAAATCATGGCTCCCGCGGCAAAAGCCAAAGCGTATGGCAACATTGGTGTGAAAAAAGAAACCGCTACAGCACCCAGGACTCCAAATATGGGTTCTACTACAGCAGATAATTGCCCGTACCAAAAGCTGCGGCGCCGTGAAGCACCTAATCCGCGCATAGGCATTGCTACAGCAATTCCTTCAGGAAAGTTCTGAATACCAATTCCCATCGCCAGAACGACTGCTCCCCCAATCGAAGCTTCAGGGACTCCCGCTGCCGCACCACCAAAAATTACTCCTACCGCTAAACCTTCGGGAATATTGTGCAGTGTAATAGCTAAAAACAAAAGCGTTGAACGACGCCAGGAAGTATCGAGCCCCTCTTTTTCACTTTCTTTAAAGTTGATGTGAAGATGCGGTAAAATCTTGTCTAATCCGAAAATAAAAAAAGCACCTAACACAAAACCAATAGCAGAAGGTATCACTTTCATAAAGCCTTCACCTTCGGACATTTCTATTCCCGGTGCCAGCAAACTCCAAAAACTGGCGGCCACCATCACACCACCTGTAAAACCAAGCATCCCGTCAAGCAAAGCGCGATTCATGCCTTTAAAAAAGAATACAAAAGCAGCTCCTAAAGCAGTGAGGAACCATGTAAATAATGTTGCTATCAAAGCACCAGTAACAGGGTGTAACTCTTCAAAAAAAGCTATAATTGTTTCCATTTTATTGTTGTTTTTGAACGGTGATTTTTTGTGTAGCGGCGGCAGATAGATTGACGGTTTCTCCGTGAATTTCTATAGCGCGAGAATCATCAAATGCATAGATTTCTTTTATCTGAATGCAGGTTCCAATATTGATCTTGTAACGGTCCAGAAAACGTAAAAATGAAGCTGAACTATCTGCAACACCTATTACAACACCTTCCGCTCCGATTTCGAGTTCGTTCAACAAGAACGATTGATCCCGTTGAACTATTGCTCCAGTCTGGTCGGGTATCGGATCGCCATGAGGATCAAATTTAGGATAATTCAAAAATGCATCAAGTTGATCCGTCAATTTTACCGATTGAATATGCTCCAGTTGTTCAGCAATATCGTGCACCTCATCCCATCCAAATTTCAATTTTTCCACTAGAAAAGTCTCCCATAGTCGATGCTTACGTATCGTTTTTAGTGCTGTGCGAATTCCTTCTTCCGTTAATTCACAACCCTTGTACTTCTCGTATTGAATCAGTGATTTTTCCGACAATCGTTTGATCATATCAGTGACAGAACTCGCTTTAGTGTCCATGCGTTCGGCCAGTTCATTCGTCCCAACAGATGCTTGATGATGCTGTTGCAAAGCATAAACCGCCTTAATATAATTTTCTTCGCTCTGTGTTAATAATATTGCCATACATGTAAGTCTTCCGCAAAATTAAATTTTATTTTTAGACAAGACTAAACAATAACCAGGATTTTATTTGATCTTGGGCTTTTTAAATGAAATAACTCAACCACTCCAATCACTTAACAAGATATACAGAAATGCGATGATATCACACGTTATACAATCAAAATGAAATTCGAAAACTGAACGCTAACGAGCAATTTATAGTTTAGTATCACAGCGTGATCTTCCAAAGTGATAATTGTTACAAACTATATAGTATACATTCAGTATATTTGTTATATAAATGACAAAGTATTTACTTATATCGCTACTACTGTTAATGTGGAGTTCGGCATACACCCAACCACCCTCTGCTACCCTATTCCTCAAAGAACAAGTTCAGTACCTATCATCATCTGATATGAAAGGACGTAGAGCAGGTTCCAAAGAGGCTCATAAAGTTGCAATTTTTTTATCTAAAAAACTGGAAGATAATCATATTAAACCGCTGAACAATAGTTATTTACAATCATTCCAATTCAAGGACATAGCAGATACCATTAAAGATGCAAATATGGCTGTTGGACAAAACATAACAGGTTATATAAATAACAAACGTTCAAGAACTATAGTTATCGGTGCTCATTACGACCACCTCGGTACAGGAGCACACATCAACAGTCGCTCAACGATTGACCACCCTATTCACCATGGTGCTGATGATAATGCGAGTGGTGTTGCTGCCGCATTGTTACTCGGAAAAAAATTGGCAGAGAATGGTCTTAGAGAATCCTTCAACTTTATCATCGCTTTCTTTTCTGCTGAAGAAATTGGTTTGTTGGGCTCAAAAGCGTGGTTAAAACATTACAGCAGCCAAACAACCATCGCAGCCATGATTAATCTCGATATGATCGGTAGAATGCACGATCAAGGTTTAGAGGTATTTGGTGTTGGCAGTTCTCCTGACTGGAATTATGTTACGGAAAAACTGACAGCAAAATTTCAAGTCACCATAGATAATTCTGGTATCGGCCCTAGTGATCATGCCAGCTTCTACCTCGATTCTATTCCTGCTATTCACCTTTTTACAGGTCAGCACGAAGACTATCACAAAGCAACTGATATTGAAGCGAAAATTAATTATGCTGGTATGAACACGTTGACTGAACTTTTGTATGCATCACTGGCAATCATTCCTGAAGATCTGAAATTTGCCTTTTCAGCAACAAAAAATGCTCGAAAGCGTGAAAGACCTTCTCTTAAAGTAACCATGGGGATTATGCCAAGCTATACATCCAATAGTGAAGGTTTAAAAATTGATGCCGTCATTGAGGGAAAGGCAGCAGATCAAGCCCAACTCCTGAAAAAAGATATCATCATTGCGATTGATAATCAACAGGTAAAAGATATTTACGATTATATGGAGGTGCTGTCCCTATATAACCAGGGAGATACCGCCAAAGTTCAAATCCTGCGAAAACACAAAACAAAAACATTAACAATTCACTTTAAATAATTTACGATGAAACAACTTTTATTACTCTTAGGAATGGCTTTAGGCCTAAATACAGCTGCTCAGGATTCATTCCTGTATCACGTCGAACTCGAACCCGTAACAATTCCCAATATGCCTGGTGTTCATTCATATGCCAAGGCAGAGCACAATGGAAAATGGCTGATTATTGGTGGAAGACGTGATGGACTGCATGCGCGCCAACCATTCAATGCTTTTCCAGAAAGCCAGAACAATACTGAAGTAATGGTCGTAGATGTTAATACCGAGCAATATTGGTCAACCAGTATTAATGTATTACCCACAACTATCGAAGAACAAATGCAGTCCACCAATATGAATTTTACACAGCGAGAGGATACGCTTTACTTTGCAGGAGGATATGCCTTTTCAGCGACTCAGCAAAGTCATATTACATTTCCATACCTCACAACGATTGATGTTCCCAACTTGATGGACGCTGTGATCAATGGCAACGATATCACTCCTTATTTCAAACAGGTCGAAGACGATATTTTTGCAGTCACTGGCGGACATTTGGACGTCTTAAATGATACACTTTACCTTGTCGGTGGCCATCGATTCGATGGTGCCTATAATCCCATGGGAAATAATACTTACACGCAAACGTACGTGAATGGAATTCGTAAATTTACAGTAAACAATTCAGGAGCGCAACCGACCTTCGGAAACTATTCGGAAATCATTGACCCCGTACACCTGCGACGTCGTGATTATAATCTCGTTCCGCAAATATTCCCCGATGGAAGCGAAGGTTTTATGATCTCCTCTGGAGTATTTCAACAAAATGCAAATCTTCCTTTCCTTTATCCTGTTGATATTGACAAAGATGGCTACTACCCCAATACCGCTTTCAATCAGTACCTAAGTAACTACCATAGTGCAAAGTTAGCTCTTCACCATGCAGACAGCAACGATATGCACGCGCTGTTTTTTGGGGGAATGAGTCAGTATTATTATCAAAATGGAAGCCTTATCGAAGATACTGAAGTTCCTTTTGTAAAAACGATCAGTCGGGTTACCCGTTACTCCGATGGCACAATGGTAGAATTCCAAAACCCAACAGAAATGCCCGGACTTAAAGGAGCGAGTGCAGAATTCTTCACCAACCCAAATCTTCCTCAAAATAGTCACGGCGTAATTCACCTCGAACAAATTAATGATGACACCATTGTAGCTGGTCACATTGTGGGCGGTATCTTGAGTCAAACGGAGAACCCATTCTCCAACAATAATACGAGCGTTACAGCGGCTGACCCAACTATTTATCGCGTAAAGTTGATCTACGACAAGTCATTGAAATTAGACCAAATAGATGGCAAAAACCCCTATAAGCTTACTGTTTTTCCAAATCCAGCAAAAGAAAATATCAGTGTCGATTTTGAATTGGATCAGCCGAATCAAGTTGATTATTTTATCACCAACGTTTCCGGAGAAATCGTCTCAGAAGGATCTTTCAAGAACACTGTTAGTGGCAAGAACTCATATCCGATTCAACTGAAAGGCATCGCCGCCCAATCGTTGACTATAACACTCATCATCAATCATCACTATTATTTAACAAAACAAATTATTAAGCAATAAGTCAACCATTGAAAGATCGTAGTAAGAATGATTGGCATGAAGCATCAGTATTTGTAGCTTGGAGGACAAGCGGAGCGAGCTCTCTACCTGTCCCAAGAATCGGGAAACACCTTTGAAAAAAATAGGAGTGAATTAAGAAAAGTAAAAAAAAGCTTCTCTACATACTTATAAAACATCGGGTTCTCAATAAAATATTGATGCTTCGTTTCATTTCAATCAGTATTACTCAATCACCTGCATTATTGTATATCAATAAAGATGTTAGCACAAAGCTCAAACACAATCAGCTAAATGCATCGATCGCTCCGACTTCTTATCAATCATTCCAACCACTTCAGAAAGTCTTTTGCTCGCGGCATTCAGTTCCTCTGAGGAACTCTCATTTTTCGATAAAATTGCCGTAAGTTCTTCCTTCTCTGTCTCGAGTTGCACTATTTCCTCATCCAGCGATTCAAATTCTTGCTGCTCCTTAAAAGTGAGTTTTTTCTTCTTTTCAGGAGCTTCTGTAGTGGGTTTTTCCACCTTTTTCTCTGCCGCTACTGCCCTTTTCTCAGCTAGTCGCTCCTGATGCAGATCTTTCTGTAGCGCTCGATAAGCAGTATAATTACCAGTAATATCTTTGATGTCTCCATTCCCTTCAAATACGAAGATATGGTCTACCATTTTATCCATAAAATAACGGTCGTGCGACACAACAATTAGACATCCTTGAAAGTTGCGCAAATAATCCTCAAGCACACTCAATACAAAAATATCGAGATCATTGGTAGGCTCGTCCAAAATGAGAAAGTTGGGATTCGCCATTAGCACTTTCATCAATTTTAAACGTCGTTTCTCACCACCACTCAATTTGTACACATAATTGTAATGCATACTTCTTGGAAATAAAAATTGTTCCAGAAACTGCGCCGCTGACATCTCTCGACCTTTTTCAAGCGGAATAAATTCAGCAACGTCACGGATGACATCTATAACCTTCATGTTTTCATCAACATGAATATTTTGCTGCGAATAATAACCAAAAACAACCGTTTCTCCGATAACAATTTTGCCGCGATCAGGATTTTCTTCGCCCATTATCATCTTCAATAATGTCGATTTACCAGCACCATTGGGCCCAACAATACCTAGCCTTTCTTTTCGTTTAAAAGTGTAATCGAGTTGATTGATGATCGGCTTGTCAGGATAGGATTTCTGAATATTATGCAATTCTAAAATCTTGGTGCCCAACCGTTCCATTTTTGTAGGAATATCCAGTGAATCTTTTTGTAAATTTTGTTGAGCTACTTTTTTTGTGGACTTAAAGTTTTCGATACGAGCTTTCTGCTTAGTTCCGCGGGCTTTAGGTTGTTTACGAATCCACTGAAGCTCTTTTTTAAACTGCCTCCTAGCCTTTCCAACGGTGGTCGCCTGATGCTCTTCACGCTCCGCTTTCTTTTCTAAATAATACGAAAAATTGCCCTTGTACTTAAAGAGTTCTGCATCTTCAAGTTCATAGATAACGTCTGTGATAACCTCTAAAAAATAGCGGTCGTGGGTCACCATCAAAAGCGTAGATTTCGAAGTCGAAAGATAGCGTTCTAACCATTCAATCATGTCAAGATCTAAATGATTGGTGGGCTCATCTAAGATCAGGAAATCAGGTGAAGCAATCAACACTTTTGCCAGTGCTACACGCTTGCGTTGTCCGCCCGATAGCTTTTCAATACGCTTGCTGGAATCGTCGAGTTTTAACTCCGTTAAAATTTGCTCAATCGTACTGTCGAGGTCCCAAGCATCCATCTCCGATACTTCCTCGAACAGCCCTGCCATTTTTTCCTCGTCATTTGCTTCTACAGCCTTCGAATATGCTTTAAAAACATTCAATCGTGGTAAATCATGATTGAGTACTTCCTGATAAATCGTATTAGTTGGATCTAATTCATCCGCTTGTTGCAAATATCCGATCGATATATCATTCCGAAAAACAATGCGACCATCGTCGTAGGGCTCCTTCCCCATAAGACAGCGGAGTAACGTCGACTTTCCACTACCGTTTTTGGCCACCAGAGCAACTTTCTGTCCTTGATCGATGCCAAAGGTTAGATCTTGGAGAATAAGGCGGTCACCGTAAGATTTGGTCAGTTGTTCTACAGATAAAAAGTTCATATTAGCGAATGCGGTCTATGGATTCAATTAATTTAATATCACGACGAATACCAATATTCGCCAAAAAAGAAAATGCTGTCGCTGTGACAATGCAGTAAAAACCAATCCCAAGTTGATGACTCGTCACGAATGAATCACTGAGGCCAGCTGTTTCTTGTCGTAACAGGTAATAAAGAACGAGAACAGTTCCAAATCCAATAAAATTCACAACAAATAGTATTCGACCAAGTCTTAGTTGTCGCTTCAATTTTTTAAAGCTCAACACAGTTGCCGCAGTTATTATACACATAAGAATGGTAATCGAAAAGAAGGGGAAATAAAAAGTAGGAATACCCTGCAAGTTTTCACTGGGAACTTCCACTTTTTCAGTGATCGTTTTAATATATTCCGCTGATGCCTCGGAAACATCGCCTTCAATCGAAATATCCCTTTGAACACCGTAAACATTAGCGTGAGTAATCGCTGTAAAGGAATTTGGTTCAGTTACTGTAGATACAAATACGTCAGTGCCGATCGTTAAAATGACGAGTGCAATGAACACCAGAATTAAATATAGGTTTTGAACACGCTGAATCATAAATTTACTTTTTGACAAAGATAGTAATCTTTCATCGGTGAATTTAAACAAAACTTCAATAAAGCATTCAGGCAAAACATAACAAGGAAAAATTATTTCCAAAACCTTCTTTCATTTATAGAATATTCTTATTATTGCAGTGTCGCACTTTTCATGCGGCTTTCTCAAGATATTTGAACAATCGAATTATAATTATTTCTTATCTTATTATTTCAGGTAAATGAACAAAGAAGATTTAGCAGGAAAAAAACTTCCTGAATTACGAGTAATCGCGAAAACAATTGGTGTAAAGCGTGTTGAAAAATACCGCAAAGCCGAGTTGATAGATCTCATTGTAAATGGGGATAAAACCAATCAACAAACAACTTCCAAAAAGGAGTATCAACCAGACCGCTCCAAGAAAGAGAATAAAAAGTCCGACGATAAGAGCGAAAAGAAAAGCGATGATGCGCGTAAATCAGAAAAACGCCCTCGAGCTAAAAAATCGGATGATAAAGGCACAAATCTATTCAGTGGCGAAGAAGCAAAACAGCAAAAAACAGAAAGTTCGCATACCAAAGAGCATAAAAACGATAAAAATCAGAATAATAAGTCACAATCGCGTTCTTCGAAATTTGATCCTCGCGATAAAAAGCAGTCTAAGGGTGGTCATCATCAAGGTAATGACCGCAAACGACACAATAAGGGGAAAAACAACGGAAATAACGGTAATGTAGATCCAAATGATCCTAATTACACCTCGCGAGAAAAAATTGAAGAAGTTAAGAAATACGATTTATCAGGCATTGTTGCTGCTGAAGGCGTTCTTGACCTCATGCAGGATGGCTATGGCTTTTTACGATCGTCCGATTACAACTATTTACCTTCTCCTGACGACATCTATGTTTCACACAGTCAAATTAAATTGTTTGGCCTCAAAACAGGAGACACGGTTTACGGAACAATTCGACCTCCTCGAGAAGGAGAAAAATACTTCCCACTAGTCAGAGTGGATTCTATTAATGGTCGTGAGCCTTCTTTTATAAGAGATCGTGTGCCATTTCAATATTTGACACCTTTATTTCCAGATGAAAAGTTCAAAATTACAGGACATCGTCAAGAAAGCATGTCTACCCGAATAATGGACCTCTTCGCTCCGATCGGTAAAGGTCAGCGTGGAATGATTGTAGCCCAACCTAAAACGGGTAAAACGGTATTACTCAAAGATGTAGCAAATTCAATTGCGTCCAATCACCCTGAAACTTATTTGATCATTCTTCTCATCGATGAACGTCCTGAGGAGGTGACAGATATGGCAAGAAGTGTCAATGCTGAAGTAATTGCTTCGACCTTTGATGAACCAGCAGAGCGCCACGTTAAAGTGGCTAATATGGTTCTTGAAAAAGCAAAGCGCATGGTTGAATGTGGACATGATGTTTGCATTTTACTGGATTCAATTACGCGTTTGGCTCGAGCATACAACACGGTCTCTCCAGCTTCTGGTAAAGTACTATCTGGTGGGGTTGATGCCAATGCACTCCAGCGTCCAAAGCGTTTCTTTGGAGCAGCGCGTAAAATTGAGAATGGAGGCTCGCTTTCCATCCTTGCAACGGCGCTAACAGATACTGGATCGAAAATGGACGAAGTGATCTTCGAAGAGTTTAAAGGTACGGGGAACATGGAATTACAGTTGGATCGAAAAATTGCCAACAGAAGAATTTATCCCGCAATAGATATACTATCCTCAGGAACACGACGAGAAGACTTACTTATGGACAAGGATGTACTTCAGCGCGTTTGGCTTTTGCGCAAGCATATTGCAGATATGAACCCAATCGAAACAATGGAATTCATGAAATCACACATGGAGAAAACAATGTCAAACGAGGAGTTCCTAGTCTCCATGAATGGATAATTTATGCGACCAGCACTGAAAGCAGCTTTATTATTTGCCGCCACATGGATCATTTTAAAGCTGCTATTTTTCGCTCTTGATGTTTTTCAGGGAGATATTTTCGTTCCTGGATTATTGAACAACTTGCTTTTACTCTCTGCAATTGCCTTAGGGTTATTTCTGGAGAAGAAAAAAGAAGGGTTTGGTCAAGGTACAGCACTATCAGACATCAAGCAGGGAATGATTGCTGGCGCACCGTACACGCTTATTGTTTCTGTGTTTATGTTCTTTTTTTACAGTGATATCAATCCTGATTTTGTCGATAACAGAATTGAAGAGCGCATGGATTTGATCTACAACGAGATGCAGCGTGAATCCTATGTTGACTCGCTTAAAATACAAAATCAGGATTTCAAAGTACTCCAAAAAGAGGAAATCTATCGCTCTATTAAGAAAGATACTGAAAGCGCACTATCAGCTAAGAGTCTCCTCGTTTTTTCATTGCTAGGATTGCTAGTGCTCAGCCTGACGTATGCGATCTTCATAACAATCATCTTTCGAAAGATATTACTGCGGGATTATTACAAATAAAAGTAAGGTAGTTTTTCTATTTATTTTTTTTCAAAAAAGACCCGCTTAACCTATTCATAAACGTAAAAGAATGATTGAAGATCAGTAAAACTGAAAAATCAGTGTTTGAAAAATTCTTTAAACAAAATGATCATTCTGTCGGAACTAAGTTGTTAAAAGTCATAATCATAACAAAAATAGTCATTTTAAGTGTTCACTTGAACCATTTGCTTCATCAAACGTTTGTACTTTGAATTTTAAATTGAAATAACTATGAGAACAAATTTATTTAACAACTTTAGAAACACATTAACTGCTAGCTCGATGATCTTGCTAGCTGCTGTATCATGGGCTCAAACTTCAGTCTATGATGTTATCTCAACGAGTCCAAATCATACGTTGATAACACAAGCCATTGATCAAGAAAATTTAGATGTAGTACTTGATGATTTAAATAATACATTCACTGTTTTCGCCCCAGATAATGCAGCAATCAATAGTTTTTTGAATGAAACGAATCAAACAGCTACAGATTTATTGAATAATCCCAATTTGAGTGATATAATAGAATATCACCTTATAGGCGCTGATGTGGCTTCTTCTGCAATAGCAAATGGAGATATTGAAACTCCAGAAAATAATGCGAACACATTGAAATTAACGGTCGATGGATCTTCTGTTTTTGTGAACCAAGCGCAGGTTAATGATCCTGATTTGACAGCAGATAACGGTCGGGTTCACAGCATTGATGACTTATTGCTGCCCAACGAAACCGTAGCAGATGTTACTATTGACAGTCCAAATCATTCAACATTGGTTGCTGCTGTTGTCGAAGCACGTTTGCTTCCAGCACTCACCGACCCGTTAGATACAATGACTGTTTTTGCTCCTGATGATGCTGCTTTTACAGCTGCTCTGGATAGTTTAGGAATCACTGCTGGGGATCTGTTAAGCGACCCAGATCTCAGCGATATTTTACTGTATCACGTTCTTGGAGCACAAGTGAATTCTGGAGATCTTTCTAATGGAGATATTGAAACACCATTAAACAACAATAATACGATTAAGGTGACAATAAACGGAATGGATGTTTTTATCAATCATGCACTGGTAATTTCACCAGATTTATCAGCTGACAACGGAACAGTACATGTACTTGATGCAGTTGTTTTTGAAAATGAAACAGTAGCTGATGTCATTATTGACAGCCAAAATCATACGACTTTGGTTCAAGCAGTCGTTGAGGCTCGTTTGCTTCCCGCACTCACTGATCCTTTTGACACAACGACGGTGTTTGCGCCTACTGATGCTGCTTTCACTCAGTACCTTTCAGATGAAGGAATAACCGCAGGTGACCTATTGGCGAGCCCTGATCTTTCGGATATTCTTCTTTATCATGTCCTCGGTACTGAAGTGCTTTCAGCTGATTTAACTGCAGGATCTGTTACCACTTTAAATGGCGCTGATGTAGTGGTTGATTTGAGTAACGGTGTTATGATCAATAGTGCAAATGTTATAACACCAGATTTAACTTCTGATAATGGAGTTGTTCACGTGCTAGATTATGTATTGGATCCCGCCAAAGCTTCCATTAAAGATGAAAATATCGTAGAATTGAAGCTTTTCCCCAACCCAGCTGTAAATACCATTCAGGTTAGTGGTTTTAATAATGCTAGTTACACAGTTCTTAACAGTGCAGGTGCGGTAGTAAAAAATGGTGAACTTCAAGACTCTACAATCAATGTAGAAACATTGAATCATGGAACATATACAATACTTTTAAATGATGAAGAGCAACGTGCTCAGTCCACATTTGTTAAGAAGTAACTAAAATCAACATTGCTTGATAATTAAAAGAGGTTATCCTAAGAGATAATCTCTTTTTTTTGCACTTTTATTTTTAAATTGACAAGGTGTATAAGAAATAATCAGCTTCCTTGGTGCGGGTAAGGAATAAAGGTTACTACTCAGCAGTATCAGCCTTCATCCCCCAGAACTATCTGATAGCTCATGATCAATAGATCGTTAATAGAAGTTTGACTTCGGACTTCGATAGCCTCAGCCCTAAGCCCCCTACCCTGCCAATCGTTCACCAATTAAGCAACACTAATCACTAAAAACCACGCCCTACAACTAATCACTCATTACTGATTACTGACCACTGATTACTGATTACTGATCACTGATTACTGATCACTGATTACTGATCACTGATTACTGACCACTGATTACTGATTACTGATCACTGATTACTGATTACTGATCACTGATCACTGATTACTGATCACTGATTACTGATTACTGATCACTGATTACTGATCACTGATTACTGATGACTGATCACTGATCACCAATCACTTCTCCTCTTCTTTATAATTCGCTAAACGATACGAAACCCCAACGCCAATCACTTGTTTAAACTGCGTACGTGGACCAACATTTCCATCTCGATCTTCGATATCAATATCATCATCATAAATCAGGTTCATTTGCAGACTGGCTGAAAACCACTGATTCACCTTGAAATTTACGTTAATCTCTCCATTAACGTCGATATTCTCCGGATTTTCATTATAATTTGAAAATAACTCCAGCCGTGACGAAATATCGATGTTCTCCATAACTTCTTTGCTATAAACCACCCGAAAATAAGATCCTAACTCCGAACGAATGTTCTCACCGGGCTCTAAGACAATCCCTCCTGTGCCCAACACGGCAGGAGCCACACCGAATGCTCCATTATTTGCAAGGTTCTGATCCTGAACAAACGTAAATTTACCCGATAACGGAGATAACATGAGCTTCAGATTATCGTTTGGTATAAATTCTAAACCTAGTGATAAATTCAGGTAACCTGGTGCCATAAAAGTAGATGAACGCACAGTATCTTCTGGATTCGCAAAACCATCAATAAACTGTGTACGAAAACCTCCCAAAAGGGATATGAACCAAGGATCCTTAACACCGTATGAGAAAGTCGTTTGAATATCAATCACATCATCAGTCTTTTGTAAATCATCATCAAAATATTGAACGCCGCCAAGACCCAATGTCATCTGATTTGCCCACTTTATTTTATCTTTTTTATAGTTTGCTTGAGCATTGATAAAACCGAGTCCCGAAACGTTATTTCGCCCACCGGCATTCCAATTCGTAAAAGATGATTGTGTAACATTCAAAGAAAAAACACTTTTCAATTTCCAATTCGAGACAGACTCGTTTTCTTTACTTCCAGCGTTCGATTTTTGACTCATTGGCGTCAACATCAAGGTGAAGCTGAAAAACAGTAATCCGATAGCCTTTAATTTCATAATTCTCTATTTAATTTTTTTAATCAACAGCAAAAATGACTAATTTGCGGTAAAAATCCTAACCAATTCTATCTATATACATCGTTCTTCGTGAAGTACAGCAATAAGTCCTCAAACTGTAATCGACGTTACAAAACCAATACCTCATCTCCTCCATTGCCGACGGTTGAAACCTACAACAATAGGAGCACTCTTTTCTCAAAACAACTAATCACAGATCACTAAAATACCACACCCTACCAACCGATCACTGATTACTGATCACTGATTACTGATTACTGATTACTGATTACTGATTACTGATCACTGATTACTGATCACTGATTACTGATTACTGATCACTGATTACTGATCACTGATCACCAACAACA
>CAJXMN010000006.1 GCA_913056215.1 uncultured Flavobacteriales bacterium
TGGGTTGAAATAAAGTACTCAAGAATTGAGAGCCCTTCTTTAAAGTTCGATAAAATCGGGTTTTCAATAATTTCTTGCGTTGAAGCTCCAGACTTTTGTGGTTTCGCCATCAACCCTCTCATACCGGAAAGCTGACGAATTTGTTCTTTCGAACCACGCGCACCAGAATCGAACATCATGAAAATCGAGTTGAATCCTTGCTTGTCATTCTTGAGCTGTTCCATCAAGGTATGCGTAAGTCTCGAGTTCGTACGTGTCCAAATATCAATAATCTGGTTATAACGCTCGTTATTAGTGATAAGTCCCATGTTGTAGTTTTCCATTACTTCTACAACACTTGTATTGGCTTTATCAACAAGCTCTTCTTTTTCTTTAGGAATTATAATATCATCAAGGTTAAAGGACAATCCGCCTCGAAAGGCCATGTCATAACCTACATCTTTAATCTCATCAAGGAATTCTGCTGTACGCGAAGTACCTGAAATCTTCAATACTTTACCAATAATATCACGCAAAGCTTTCTTAGTCAGAATATCATTGATGAAACCAACTTCTTTGGGTACCATTTCATTGAAAAGTACACGACCAACCGTTGTTTCAATCATTTGTAACGTCGATTCCCCTTTATCGTTCAGGTCATACGTTCTCACCTTGATGTGCGCATGTAAATCAACGCTTCCTTCATTCAATGCAATGCGTACTTCTTCCGGTGAATAGAATGTCATTCCCTCACCTTTCATCGTACGATCTTTATCCGTTTTACGCCCTTTAGTCATATAGTAAAGACCAAGTACCATATCCTGTGAAGGTACGGCAATAGGCGCACCGTTCGCTGGATTCAGAATATTGTGCGAAGACAACATCAGAAGCTGTGCCTCAAGTATTGCAGCATTACCCAATGGAAGGTGTACCGCCATCTGGTCACCATCAAAATCGGCATTAAAAGCTGTACAAACAAGGGGGTGTAGTCGAATCGCTTTACCTTCAATTAATTTCGGTTGAAATGCTTGAATACCTAATCGGTGCAATGTCGGTGCACGGTTAAGTAACACAGGATGTGATTTGATGACATTCTCTAAAATATCCCAAACTACAGGTTCCTTTTTATCAACGATTTTTTTGGCAGACTTCACCGTCTTTACGATACCTCTTTCAATCAATTTACGAATAATAAACGGCTTGTAAAGTTCAGCAGCCATGTCTTTAGGAATACCACATTCGTGCATTTTCAAATCAGGACCTACAACAATCACTGAACGCGCTGAATAATCCACTCGCTTACCAAGCAAGTTTTGACGAAAACGTCCTTGCTTCCCTTTTAATGAATCAGAAAGTGATTTCAATGGACGGTTAGACTCAGTTTTCACCGCACTCGATTTACGAGAATTATCGAAGAGCGAATCTACAGATTCCTGCAGCATTCGTTTCTCATTACGCAAGATAACTTCAGGTGCTTTAATTTCAATTAATCGTTTCAAGCGATTGTTTCGAATAATCACACGACGATATAAATCGTTCAAATCTGAAGTCGCAAAACGTCCACCATCAAGAGGCACGAGTGGACGCAACTCTGGAGGGGTAACTGGAACTACCTTGATAATCATCCATTCCGGACGATTTTCAATACGATCTTGAGAATCGCGCATAGCCTCGACAACCTGCAAACGCTTCAATGCTTCATTTTTACGTTGCATTGAAGTCTCCGTATTCGCTTTATGTCGCAAATCGTAAGATAGTTGGTGCAGATCAAGTCGTTGTAATAAATCATAAACTGCTTCTGCCCCCATCTTAGCAATAAATTTGTTAGGGTCAGAATCGTCCAAATACTGATTTTCCTTAGGTAACTCATCAAGAATATCTAAATATTCCTCTTCCGTGAGGAACTCCATTTTCTCAAGAGGTTCTCCGTCTGCTTTTTGACCTTCACCACCTTGAATTACGACATATCGCTCGTAATAAATGATCTGGTCTAATTTTTTTGTCGGTAAACCAAGTAGGTATCCAATTTTGTTAGGTAACGATCTAAAGTACCAAATATGTGCAACAGGAACTACTAACTGAATATGTCCCATTCTTTCACGACGTACTTTTTTCTCTGTCACCTCTACACCACAGCGATCACAAACAATTCCTTTATATCGAATACGCTTGTATTTACCACAGTGACATTCATAATCCTTTACAGGACCAAAGATGCGCTCGCAGAACAAACCATCTCTTTCTGGTTTATACGTTCTATAATTTATCGTTTCCGGCTTCAACACCTCTCCGCTGGATTGCTCCAAAATTTGTTCTGGAGACGCTAGAGAAATCGTAATTTTCGAGAAATTACTTGCCGTATCTTTTGTATCTTTTCTATAAGCCATTTTAAACAAGTGTTTTCAAATTCAACATTGACCTTAATCCATTGAGATGTTTAGTCCTAAACCGCGTAATTCGTGAAGCAATACATTGAAAGACTCTGGAATTCCAGGTTCTGGCAGATTATCTCCCTTCACAATTGATTCATACGCTTTTGCTCTACCGTTTACATCATCAGACTTCACGGTCAATATTTCCTGAAGGATATTAGCAGCACCGAATGCCTCAAGTGCCCATACCTCCATCTCACCAAATCGCTGACCACCAAATTGTGCTTTACCACCGAGCGGTTGTTGCGTTATTAATGAATATGGACCAATCGAACGCGCATGCATCTTATCGTCTACCATGTGCGATAATTTAAGCATGTAAATCACACCTACCGTCGCTGGTTGGTGGAAGCGTTCACCAGTGCCCCCGTCATACAAGAAAGTTTTTCCTGAACGTGGAATACCCGCTTCGTCACAATATTGATCAATTTCATCAGGATGTGCTCCGTCGAATATAGGTGTAGCAAACTTTTTACCTAATTTCTCACCAGCCCATCCAAGGACAGTTTCATAGATTTGTCCAAGGTTCATTCGCGATGGTACACCGAGTGGATTCAACACGATATCAACAGGCGTTCCATCGTCGAGGAATGGCATGTCTTCTTGACGTACAATATTCGCTACGATACCTTTATTACCGTGGCGACCTGCCATTTTATCCCCTACTTTTAATTTACGTTTCTTCGCGAGATAAACTTTAGCCAATTTAACGATACCAGAAGGAAGTTCATCTCCCACTGAAATATGGAACTTTTTGCGTTTATAATTTCCAAGAAGGTCATTTGCCTTAATGTTAAAGTTATGGATCACGCGTTGAACCATTGAATTGGTATTGTCATCCTTTGTCCATTGACTTGGATTAACGATGGAATAATCAATAATGCCAAGACTTTTTTCAGAAAACTTTGATCCTTTTTTAATAATCTCTTCTCGGAAGTTATTCGTCACTCCTGCTGACTTATGTCCTTCAAGGATTTTTAGTAACTTATCAATCAGGACCTTCTTCAACTCACCGAGGTCTTTCTCAAAGTCTGCATCTAACTGTTCGAGAATGGGCTTATCTTGTGCTTTGGTCTTACGATCTTTTACTGCTCTAGAGAACAGTTTCTTATTGATCACAACCCCCTTAAGAGAAGGACTCGCCTTGAGCGATGCATCTTTCACATCGCCTGCCTTATCACCAAAAATAGCGCGAAGCAATTTCTCTTCCGGAGAAGGATCTGTCTCACCTTTCGGAGTAATCTTACCGATGAGTATATCACCTTCTTTTATTTCAGCACCAATACGTATCAATCCATGTTCATCGAGATCTTTCGTCGCATCTTCACTTACGTTCGGAATATCAGCAGTAAGCTCTTCCATTCCGCGTTTCGTATCGCGAACCTCTAATGAGTATTCATCAATGTGAACTGAAGTAAATACGTCATCCCGAACAACACGTTCAGAAATAACAATTGCATCCTCAAAGTTATAACCTTTCCAAGGCATGAAAGCGACCTTCATATTTTGACCGAGGGCCAGCTCCCCTTTTTGGGTTGCATATCCTTCACAGAGTACTTGACCCTTCACCACCTTATCACCTTTCTGAACGATCGGCTTCAAATTCATGGTTGAGCCCTGATTGGTCTTATGGAACTTAGTTAAATTGTATGTCTTCGTGTTACCATCAAAAGAAACAATCTCATCTTCTTCTGACAAGTTATAACGAATAATGATTTCGTTAGCATCTACATATTCAACAACACCTTCGCCTTCTGCATTAATTAGTACGCGAGAATCTTCAGCAACGAGTTTTTCAATTCCAGTCCCTACAATAGGCGAATTTGGCTTAAGCAATGGCAAAGCCTGACGCTGCATGTTTGACCCCATCAAAGCGCGGTTGGCATCATCATGTTCCAGGAATGGAATCGAAGAGGCTGCAATAGATGCAATCTGATTGGCTCCTACATCCATTAAATCCAACTCACTTGGCGCTACTACCGGAAAGTCACCTTCCTCGCGTGCCTTAATCAAATCATTTTCGAACTCTCCCTTATCGTTAATTGGAGCATTCGCCTGAGCGATCATTTTTGCGTCTTCTTCTTCAGCCGACAAATAAACGGGTTCTTCGTCGAGCTTTACTTTACCTTTCTCTACTTTACGGTAAGGCGTTTCTATAAAACCGAGTTTATTAACCTTAGCAAATACACAAAGCGAAGAAATCAAACCAATATTAGGACCTTCTGGGGTCTCAATTGTACACAGACGACCGTAGTGCGTATAGTGAACGTCACGCACCTCAAATCCAGCACGCTCTCTAGACAGACCGCCAGGCCCGAGTGCAGAAAAACGGCGTTTATGTGTTACTTCAGAAAGCGGATTCGTTTGATCCATGAACTGCGATAACTGGTTCGTCCCGAAAAAAGAATTAATCACGGAAGATAATGTTTTCGCATTAATCAAATCAATGGGGGTAAACACCTCATTGTCGCGTACGTTCATACGTTCTCTAATGGTTCTAGCCATTCTGGCCAAACCTACACCGAATTGAGAATATAATTGTTCACCAACAGTTCTCACGCGACGATTCGACAAGTGGTCAATATCATCCACCTCAGCCTTCGAATTAATCAATTCAATGAGATATTTAATGATTTTAATGATATCACTTTTCGTTAAAACACGTGATTCCTCGTCATCAGATATTTTTAATTTCTTGTTGATTCTAAAACGACCAACCTCTCCGAGGTCATAGCGTGTATCTGAGAAGAATAGTTTTTCAAAAACGTTACGAGCCGTTTCAAAATCTGGTGGTTCAGCATTTCTCAGTTGACGATATATATGTTCTACAGCTTCCTTTTCGGAATTTGAAGTATCTTTTTGTAAAGTATTATAAATAATCGTAAAATCGGCAGTGTTGACATCCTCCTTGTGGAGAATCACCGTTTTTACACCGGCATCCATGATTTCGTCAATATGCGCTTCTTCAAGCACTGTCTCACGGTCTAAGATCACTTCGTTTCTTTCGATAGAAACAACTTCTCCAGTATCCTCATCAACGAAATCTTCTATCCACGATTTTAAAACTCTCGCAGCTAGTTTACGCCCTAATATTTTTTTCAGGTTGGTTTTATTCGCTTTCACTTCATCAGCCAAATCGAAAATCTCCAGGATATCTTTATCACTTTCGTATCCAATAGCTCTGAATAGTGTAGTAACCGGTAATTTTTTCTTTCGGTCGATGTAAGCATACATCACATTATTGATATCTGTAGCGAATTCCATCCAAGATCCCTTAAAAGGAATAATTCGAGCAGAATACAATTTGGTACCATTAGCATGTCGCGATTGACCAAAGAATACTCCTGGAGAACGGTGTAATTGCGAAACGATAACACGTTCTGCGCCGTTCACAACAAAAGAACCCTTTTGCGTCATGTATGGAATCGTTCCAAGATAAACATCTTGAACAATAGTTTCAAAATCCTCATGTTCAGGATCTGTACAATACAGTTTTAATTTCGCTTTAAGGGGAACACTATACGTTAAACCACGTTCAATACACTCTTCAATCGTGTAGCGTGGCGGATCAACGAAATAATCTAAAAACTCAAGGACAAACTGATTTCGGGTGTCCGTAATCGGAAAATTTTCCGAGAACACCTTGAAGAGGCCTTCTTTTTCTCTGTTCTCTGGAGTCGTTTCTAATTGAAAAAACTCACGAAATGATTTAATCTGAACATCCAAAAAATCAGGATATTCAAATGGACTTTTGCTCGATGCAAAGTTAATTCTTGTAGCGATATTATTTGATGTTGCCAAGACTACTAAATTTTATTAGAAAAAAGAACCGTTGCGTTCTAAACGCAATAAAACAGCACGAGGCATCCCAAAAAATTGGGGATGCCCGTGCTAAAAAATAAGTTAAAAACTTACTTAACTTCAACTTCTGCGCCTGCTTCTTCAAGAGAAGACTTAAGACCCTCAGCCTCGTCTTTTGCTACACCTTCCTTCACTGGAGATGGAGCACTATCAACGAGCTCTTTAGCTTCTTTCAGCCCAAGACCAGTAAGTTCTTTTACTAATTTCACAACTGCCAACTTACTACCTCCGGCAGCATTGAGGATTACGTCAAACTCTGTTTGTTCATCAGCACCGTCGCCGTCTCCAGCTCCGCCGCCACCTGCAACTGCAACAGCAGCAGCTGCTGGTTCAATTCCGTGTTCCTCCTTGAGGATATCAGCTAGTTCGTTTACTTCTTTTACTGTAAGGTTTACTAGCGTTTCTGCGATTTCTTTTAACTCAGCCATTTTATTTAATTTAAAAAAGGTTCAATAATAAATTTAATTCTAATTAAGCTCTTTCTGAGAGCGTTTTAACGATTCCTGCAATTTTATCTCCCTGTCCTTTAAGACCAGACACAACATTTTTAGCTGGACTTTGCAGTAAGGAAACGATATCACCAATAAGCTCTTCCTTGCTTTTGATTGCCGTCAAGGCATCTAGTTGATCATCGCCTATATAAATAGCGTGATCCACAAAAGCAGCTTTAAGTAATGGTTTTTCGTTCTTTTTGCGGAAATCTTTGATCACTTTAGCAGGTGCATTACCTACTTCAGCATACAAGACAGATGTCGGACCCGACAGTACTTCTCTCAATTCTCCGAGTTCCTTGTCTTCAACTTGATCCATCGCTTTCGCCAAAAGTGTATTTTTGACTACTTGGACACTGATTCCATTTTTAAAACATTTCCCTCGAAAATCATTGATTTTCTCTACTGTCAATTCTGACGTGTCTGCCAGGTAGAAGACTCCAGTTTCCTGTAGTTCAGTTGTCAAGTCTTCAATATACTTCGCTTTTTCTTCTCTAGTCATAATTTCAACAATTTTAAGCGACAACAGACTTAGCGTCGATTTGAATACTTGGACTCATGGTAGAGCTCATATAGATACTTCTAATATAAGTACCTTTAGCTGCAGCCGGTTTCATTTTAATCAAGGTTGTCAACAACTCATTAGCATTGTCTTTAATCTTACTACCATCAAACGAAGCTTTCGCTATGTTTGAATGCACAATACCATATTTGTCAACGCGAAAGTCAATTTTACCAGCTTTCACTTCCTGAACTGCTTTTCCAACATCCATTGTAACTGTTCCGGTTTTCGGATTCGGCATTAAACCGCGTGGTCCTAGAACTCGACCTAGCGCACCGACTTTACCCATTACAGAGGGCATTGTGATGATCACATCTACATCGGTCCAACCTCCTTTGATTTTATCGATATATTCATCGAGACCAACATAATCGGCACCAGCCTCAGTAGCTTCATGTTCCTTATCAGGTGTACAAAGTACGAGTACTTTTACATCTTTACCTGTACCGTGCGGAAGTGCCACAGTTCCTCTTACCATTTGATTCGCTTTTCGCGGGTCTACGCCCAAACGAACACTCACGTCAACAGAAGCATCGAATTTAGCCTTGGTAATTTCCTTTACTAAATCACACGCCTCAGTCAACGAATAAGACTTGCTACTATCAACTTTCGCAAGCGCATCTTTTCTTTTCTTAGAAATACGTCCCATGATTCATGTTTTTTAGTTTCCAGGAAATTCACCTTTTACGGTAATTCCCATACTTCTTGCCGTTCCGGCAACCATTTTCATTCCAGATTCCACTTTAAAGCAATTCAAATCGGGTAATTTATCTTCAGCGATAGCACGAACTTGGTCCCACGTTACTGAAGCTACTTTTACACGATTAGGTTCTGCAGATCCACTTTTGAGTTTAGCTGCCTCCTTTAATTGAACTGCTGCCGGTGGCGTTTTGATTACAAAATCAAAGGATTTATCACCATAAACGGTAATAACCACTGGCAAAACCTTTCCTCCGCGATCTTGAGTTCTTGAGTTAAACTGCTTACAGAACTCCATGATGTTGACCCCTTTTGCACCAAGTGCGGGTCCTACGGGCGGAGAAGGGTTTGCAGCACCACCTTTGATCTGTAATTTGATCAATCCTGCTACTTCTTTAGCCATTTGTATATAATTTGTGTAGTACTAGCGTGGAAGATCGATGGGAAGCTTTAATCATCGCAACCACTCCTACCGGTTAAAAAACTTATCAACTTTCTTTTTCTACTTGCATGTAAGACAATTCAACGAGATTCTTTCGTCCAAATATCTTAACCATCACTTTGAGTTTCTTTTTCTCTTCGTTTATTTCTTCAATTGTACCATTAAAATTATTAAATGGACCATCAACAACTTTAACGGACTCTCCAACCACGAAAGGAATTTTCATTTCCTCTTCCGATTCCGAGAGTTCATCTACTTTTCCTAAGATACGGTTTACCTCACTTTGGCGCATTGGCAACGGATCTCCGTGCTTTTCTGCTCCAAGGAAACCTATAACATTAGGAATACCCTTAATTAAGTGTGGAGCTTCTCCAACTAGCGCAGCTTCCACCAAGACATAACCTGGTAAGAAAGCCTTCTCTTTACTCTTCTTTTTTCCATTACGGATTTGAAAAACCTTCTCCGTTGGGATAAGGATTTGACCGAAATAATCGTTCATTTTCATCCGATTTATTTCCATCTCCATGTATTCCTTCACCATGTTTTCCTTACCGCTTATAGCACGGACTACATACCATCTTTTCTTTACCTCTTCCACTGCACTTAAACTTAATAAATTTCAAAAGATCATTACGGATAAATAATTCCGAGTATTCCTTCCCAGAAATAACTGGATGGATTGACTCCGAAGATAAAATCCATCACAAAGATAATAAGGGAAAACAATACAGAACCAATAACCACAATAATCGTATTATTCTGCAATTCCGTCCATGTTGGCCAGCTCACCTTGTGAACTAACTCATGAACTGTATCCTGAAGGTATCCAACAATATTTGCCACTTTCTTTTGTATTTGCACGGGCGGTAGGGTTCGAACCCACGACCAATGGTTTTGGAGACCACTACTCTACCAGCTGAGCTACGCCCGTAGAAAAAGGGGAGTTGAAAAACTCCCCTTTCACTCAATTGTTAATCCAAACTATTCAATGATCTCAGTAACCTGTCCGGCACCTACAGTTCTACCTCCTTCACGGATAGCAAAACGTAATCCTTTCTCCATCGCTACAGGTACAATCAATTCGACTGTTATAGTAACGTTGTCACCAGGCATAACCATATCACGACCTTCTTCCAACAAAATCTCTCCAGTTACATCAGTTGTTCTGAAGTAAAACTGTGGACGATACTTGTTGTGAAAAGGAGTGTGACGACCACCCTCTTCTTTCTTTAAAACGTAAATCTCTGCTTTAAATTTAGCATGAGGCGTTGTAGATCCAGGGTGACAAATCACCATTCCACGACGGATTTGTTTCTTGTCAATACCACGTAGCAATAAACCAACGTTATCACCAGCTTCACCACGATCCAAAATCTTACGGAACATTTCAACTCCAGTAATCGTTGATTTCAACTTTTCGTCTCCCATTCCTAGGATATCTACTTCGTCACCTGTGTTCACAACACCAGTTTCAACACGACCTGTTGCTACTGTTCCACGACCTGTAATAGAGAAAATATCCTCAACAGGCATCAAGAATGGTTTGTCTACATCACGCTCTGGAAGCTCAATGTATTCATCAACTGCATCCATCAACTCGTCGATTGCTTTTGTCCACTTCTCATCACCATCCAACGCACCAAGCGCAGAACCTTTGATAATCGGTGTATTATCACCATCGTAGTCGTAAAAAGACAACAACTCTCTAATTTCCAACTCAACGAGCTCTAAAAGCTCCTCGTCATCCACTAGATCTACCTTGTTCATAAACACAACGATTCTTGGAACACCAACCTGACGACCCAAAAGGATATGCTCGCGTGTTTGCGGCATAGGACCATCAGTAGATGCTACTACCAAGATCGCACCATCCATCTGTGCAGCTCCCGTAACCATGTTTTTTACATAGTCGGCGTGACCTGGACAGTCAACGTGTGCGTAGTGACGGTTGTCTGTTTCGTACTCAATGTGAGACGTGTTAATAGTAATACCACGCTCTTTCTCCTCTGGAGCGTTGTCGATTGTATCGAAATCGCGCGATTCAGCAAAACCTTTCTTGTTCAATACAGCTGCAATTGCCGCTGTCAACGTTGTTTTCCCGTGATCGACGTGACCGATTGTTCCAATGTTTACGTGTGGTTTGGAACGCTCAAATGTTTCCTTAGCCATTTTTATCTATTTGTTACTTGTTAATATACTAGTTAATTACCTACCTTTAATATATGCGAAATTTCACCCATTTTCACGAGTGAATCTCTTCATTCAGAGCCAATGACGAGAATTGAACTCGTGACCTCTTCCTTACCAAGGAAGCGCTCTACCCCTGAGCTACATCGGCAATTGAATTCTTTTAAAAAGTTAACAGAGCGGGAGACGAGATTCGAACTCGCGACCCTCAGCTTGGAAGGCTGACGCTCTACCAACTGAGCTACTCCCGCTTATATTTCTAACAACTTTAGTGGGGAGAGCAGGATTCGAACCTACGAAGGCGTAGCCAGCAGATTTACAGTCTGCCCTCGTTGACCACTTGAGTATCTCCCCAATCAAAGTTTAACATGAGCCGATGGAGGGACTCGAACCCACGACCTGCTGATTACAAATCAGCTGCTCTAGCCAGCTGAGCTACATCGGCGCTTTGTTGGTAACAACTTTTTAAAGAACTCCCTTACACGTTAAAACCCGTTCGGGGATGCAAATGTATAAAAGAATTAATTTACAGCAAGCGTTTTCAATACTTTTTTTTTGTTTTTTTCACGCCCTCACTTTGAACAAGGTGAAGGGTCCGCTACATCACACAATTAAACCGCTAAAAACAAGAACATTATAACTATTAGCGCGTTTTAATCACCACCTCTTGGATGCGCCTGACTGTAAATATCCGCCAATTGATCAAACGAGTTATGGGTATACACCTGAGTAGCATTCAAGTTGGCGTGACCAAGCAACTCTTTAAGTGACTCCAGGCCTGCTCCGTTATTAAGCATGTGTGTCGCAAATGTGTGTCGTAAAACATGTGGACTTCGCTTCTCCAAATGAGTCAGGGTAGAGAGGCACGCATTCACTTTACGGTATACATATTTCGGATAAAGCGGCTTGCCCTTATCAGTAAGAAAAATGTGCGGATCGTCCCCATGTAAAGGATCATTCATTAAATCTTCCAGTTCCTTATACAATGGAAGTGTGAGTGGTATCATGCGCTCTTTATTGCGTTTCCCCAAGACCCGAAGCGCACTGTTCGAAAGCGCAGTCCTTTTCAACCCAATTAACTCTGACAACCTGATCCCGGTCTGATAGAGAACCTCAATAATTAACCGATCCCGCTTACCTGAATAATCCTTGGAGAAGAGCTCTTCTAATTTTGATTCATCAAGCGACTCGCGCTTTACGAATTCAGGAAGTCGTTTGCGTTGTTTAGGTCCTTTAATTCTTGTCATTGGATTAACTGCTATCACCTTAGAATTGAGTAGCCATAAAAAAAAGGTTCGCAGCGAAGACAACTTACGGTTCACGGATCGACTCCCCAAACCTTCATCCATTAACTCAACTATCCAACCTCGTACGAGTTGATAATCTACTTCTTTTAGACCCGATTCATCTTCTAAATTTACAAAATTTAAAAACTGAGATACATCGCGAAGGTATGCCTTGACCGTGTGATCTGACATTCGCCTTTCGGCCACGAGATATGTTTCAAAACTTTCAATCATAAAAAAAGGAGCCTGTTACCAGACTCCTTTAACGTAAAAAAAACAAAAATGTTTCTTATATCTCTTCAGATTCCATGCGCTGTTTGTAGGCAGCTTTAATTCGCTGTTGACGAATTTTTACAGAAGGCTTGATAAATTCCTTGCGTTTTCTTAGCTCTCGCATAACGCCAGTCTTTTCAAATTTCTTCTTATACTTTTTGAGTGCACGCTCAATGTTCTCTCCTTCTTTTACTGGTACTACTAACATATAATTATATTATTTCTTTTTTATTCAAAACGGACGGCAAAGATAAAAAGAAAATTGTTTTCCACAAATGTTATTTCAAAATTTCTCTGGAAATTACAACTTTCTGAATTTCTGAAGTTCCTTCTCCTATAGTCATTAATTTAGCGTCGCGCAAAAACTTTTCCGCGGGATACTCTTTCGTATAACCATATCCCCCCATAATTTGAACCGCTTCATTACCACATTTTACGGAAACTTCACTTGCAAAATACTTCGCATACGCACCTTCTTTCGTCATTCGGTCACCATTATTTTTTAAAGCTGCAGCATTAAAGGTTAGTAATTCAGCAGCCTTAACATTTGTAGCCATATCGGCTAGTTTAAATGATATACCTTGAAAAGAGCCGATGGGCTTTCCAAATTGCTCTCGTTCTTTTGCATATTGAACAGAAGCCTCATAGGCACCTCTTGCTATCCCACAACTTAAAGCAGCAATCGATATTCTTCCTCCATCAAGGATCTGCATGGCCTGCATAAATCCTTCACCGACCTCTCCGATGACATTTTCTTCAGGGATACGAACATCCTCAAAAATGAGTTCTGCCGTTTCACTAGCACGAACACCAAGTTTATCCTTAATTTTCACTGCCGAAAATCCAGGAGTACCTTTTTCGACGATAAAAGCAGTAATCCCTTTACTGTCGAGTAATTCACCAGTCCGTACCAAAACAACTGCGACGTCTCCCGATAAACCGTGAGTAATCCAATTTTTAGCTCCATTAATCACCCATTCATCACCATCTTTAACAGCTGTAGTTTTCATGCGCATGGCATCAGACCCAGTATTCGGCTCTGTCAACCCCCAAGCGCCTATCCACTCACCTGATGCTAATTTAGGTAAGTATTTCTTCTTTTGCGCTTCAGTCCCATGATAATAGATATGTCCGGTACACAATGAGTTATGAGCTGCTACAGACAGACCTATTCCTCCACATACTTTACCTAATTCTATTAGTGCTGTAACGTATTCATCATATGTAAAACCGCTACCTCCATATTCTTCAGGAATATAGATTCCCAATAGACCGAGCTCTCCCATCTTTTTCATAACATCAACGGGGAAATGCTCTTCTTCATCCCATTGCAGGAGATTTGGTTTAATTTCTCTAGCAGCGAAATCCCGCACCATTTGCTGGATCATTAACTGATTTTCATTTAAGTCAAAATTCATCTTCTAAAATTTTCAAACGTTTCCAAACGTGGTTTGTTAGTAGGTCGCTAATTTAATAATATTTTCGTTCATTGTCCCAAGCTCGTCTTGTCCATTTAAATACGAAAGGTGGATCAAAAAAAGATACCCAACGACATCTGCACCAGTCGAACCTACTAATTCAGCGGCGGCTTTCGCAGTCCCACCAGTAGCTAAAAGGTCGTCATGTACAATAACACGATCATTCGGGTTGATTGCATCCTTGTGCATTTCAATAGTTGCTTCACCATATTCAAGAGCGTATGTATTGGTTATTTTTTTATACGGCAACTTACCCGCCTTACGAACCATAACAAACGGAAGTCCCAATCGCATGGCCAATGCCTGACCAAACAAAAAACCGCGACTCTCTACTCCAACCACTTTCGTTACACCCGAATGCTTAACCTGGACCACCATTTCTTCTAATACCGCGTTGCACAATTCAGGATTCATCAAAAGTGTTGTGATATCCTTAAACTGAATCCCTTTTTTTGGGAAATCCGGAACATTTCGTACACTATCTTTAATTCTCTGTTCTAAGTTCACATTCATTCAGTTGAAATATAGGGTTTCAATTTATCCAACAGCTCACCATCAATATAAGGCGATTGTAACAATTGGTCCACCGATTCAAAGGGTCCGTAATTCTCTCTCAGATATATGATTGACTTTGCCATATCTGTTGTAATATCAGGATGCAAAGCTAGTTCTTCACGAGATAAGCTATTTATATTTTTTCGATTGACTTCACCGGGATCGACATCGAGATAATTACTTAAACTATCAAGCTTAGCTGGAGTCATTTTATAGAAGTCCTTCAATTGATCCAAAGCAATGATCCCCCCATACGCTTTTCTTAAACTGATTATTTCTTCAGCGTAATATTTCCCGATACCCGGAACAGATTTTAACTCAGAAAAGGAAGCGGTATTAACTGAAATAGGGTATTTGACACTTTTTTCTTTATCATCATTGGAAGAGCCATCATCATCTGGGGAAATCCTTTCCACTGAGTTCTGTTCATTATTCTTAATGGATGTATTTTTAGTTTCGGGTAAATCAATATAAGGATATAGTTTTTTATAAAGATCTTCATCAATAGCATATAGCTTTAAAACATCAGATTTGATCTCCAACTCAGCTCCAGTGTTTAAATAATTCTGGATTGAATTAGCCTGTTTTTCTGTCAGACCTATTTCCATCCATTGTTCATTTGTTAATTTATTGGGATCGAACTGCTGATCGGGCAATTTAAATTCACGCTCACCATCAGCTTCACCTTTTTCACCCGCATTTTCTTGAGGTAACGTTTCCGATATTGCTATTTCTTTTATTTCTGGTGATAATGAAGATTGCTGAATATAGTTTCTATATATCCTCGGGAGAATAGCAATTAGTACGAACAAGATAAGTAGAACAAATGCTCCATTTCTAGCCCGTTTTGAAAAAATTAACCAATCGCTATCCCAACCCGCATCAGACAAAATAAATTACTTGAACTTTTTGATTGCTCCTGATTTGATTCTGGCAAAGTAATCCACCATATCGCGACGCACCTCACCTGACATAATAACAAGTCCAAGAATGTTAGGGAACGCCATACCCAAAATCATTAAGTCGGAAAAGTCAATTACAGCACCGAGTCCGATAGAAGATCCGACCACTACAAAAATTAAGAAAATCAATTTGTATGTGATGGCGGCTGCTTTTGTCTCCCCGAAAACGTAAGTCCACGCTTTCAGTCCATAATAGGACCAGGATATCATTGTTGAAAAGGCAAAAAGCACCACAGCAAAAGAAAGTACATATAGTGACCAATCACCGAGAGATGAAGAGAAAGCTGCTGATGTCAGAGCGGCACCTTGCAAGCCTTCAGGATCTTCTGCGTATCCCGTGAAAATTATCACTAATGCCGTCATAGTACAAACTACCACTGTATCAATGAGTGGTTCCAGCAGTGCTACAGTACCCTCACTAATGGGCTCTTTTGTTCTTGCCGCCGAGTGAGCAATAGCCGCTGAACCAACACCTGCTTCATTAGAAAATGCCGCGCGCTGAAAGCCCATAATTAATACGCCTATAAACCCACCGTAAATAGCATCGGGACTGAATGCACCATAGAAGATCGTTTTAAAACCATTGCCGAGGTTGTCATAATTGAACAAAATGATTGTAATTGCCGAAATAACGTAAATCGCTACCATTGAAGGAACAATTTTATCCGTAACACGTGCGATACTTTTAATACCACCAATAATGACTATACCGACTAGGATTGCCATTATCACGCCAAAAATAAAACCGTAAGATTCAAAGCCTTCCCAACCGGGGATACCTGCTAATTGATTGAAGGCTTGATTAGCCTGAAACATATTTCCACCCCCTAGTGAACCACCTACACATAGTATAGCAAACATAACTGCCAGGACTTTTCCTAAACCTTTAAAAAATGGTCCGCGCTTAGCCAATCCTCTACTCAAATAATACATGGGTCCTCCAAACACTTCACCATCTTCTTTTTGGTGGCGATATTTAACACCTAGTGTACATTCTACAAATTTCGAAGCCATTCCAATCAGTCCTGCAAGAATCATCCAGAATGTAGCACCTGGTCCCCCCATACTGATAGCTATTGCTACACCGGCAATATTTCCAAGTCCAACAGTCGCAGACAAGGCTGTAACCAACGCCTGAAAGTGTGATACTTCACCAGAATCATCCGATGGATCATCGTATTTACCACGGACCAATGCAATGGCATGTCTCGCACCTTTCAGCTGCACAACCCCAGTCCGCAATGTAAAAAAGAGTGCACCACAAACGAGCCAAACAACGATTAATGGAATACCCTGAATTTTTTGTGTAAGATTTTTAAAATAGTAGGGTTGCGGCTCATCATAATTGATCCTTCCAAGAACTTTTTCGGAACGGTTACCTCTTTTGTTCGTAAAATAAACGTGATCGCCAGACCCAACTTTACTTCCTTTAAAATCCCCATGGTGAAGCGTACCTTTTCCCATAGCGAAGAGTGGAAACTCATGATCCCCATCCTTTAATATAGCAATCCGTTCCTGGTGCTCAACCTTTTCACCATCACCTTTGAGCCATTTTTTGATCGTGTAATCTTTTTTCTTCTGATTCAGAGCGAAAGGAGCTTTTAATATATACTCTCCTACTTTTACGGTATCCGACCAAATATTGGAGAAAAGCACACTCTGCATAGCTGCCACGGCTGGTTTCATCGAATTATTAAAATGCTCAGGGATACTGTTTGGCTTTACGATACCCTGAAGGCTTACAGTGTCATCATTAGCATCCACAACATCTACGGAGATTTTCTCACCCTCCGAAAGTCCTTTAGCTACGCGATGATAAATCGAAATCTCCTTCTTATTCCAAATATAACGATAAGGCTCCTTTCCGCCTCGAGGAAGAACCTCTGCAGTCACATCGTCAATTGCCGGTAACGAATCTTTAATCACAAACTCAGCACTTAATGGTTCGTTCTGACCGAAAACACTAAGTGAAAAAATAATCGTCATTGATAGTAGCAAGAACTTCATCATTGTTGTTTTTTAAATGTTTAAATAGTATTAGCTTTCGTTATCTCAATCATTTGACTTAATTCGCTAAAATATAAATATTTTTGATTTTAAGGCTTCATAAGTGCAATGCTTTCTATGAAGGAGTGTGGTTCGTAATGGATGAGCTCGCGCGCTTTGTCTATTTGAAGTCCTGAGGAAGCGGGGCGTCGTGCTTTTTGGGCTAATTGTTTTGAGGAAATGGCCTGAACAGATTCTCCAGATTTCCCTAACCAAATCGCAATCTCTCTAATATATGCGCACATGGACTTGACATTTGGTCCAGCAATATTGACAACACCATCGTACCTGAGACGTCCTAGATCGAGACAACCTCTTGCCAAATCATCAGCAAACGTGGGCGATCGGAATTGGTCGTCTACAATTGTTAACTCCTCATCATTTTTGAGTTTTTCCACTGACCAACTGAAGATATTACCCTTGGAGAGCGACTCGCCCTCACCAAAGACTAAAGAAGTTCGTACAATAGTGTATTTCAACAACTTTTCACGTATCAGCCTCTCCGCACGTAATTTTGATTCTCCATAAACACTCAAGGGATGCGGTTCATCATCCTCTGAATACATCTCCTTTTTACCGTCAAAAATGAAATCTGTGGACAACTGTATAAAGTGTGTATCTTTCGAAAATGAATTGATTACTTCTGCTATATTTTTAACGCCTTCAACATTTATGTGCAAACAATCTGCTTTATGTTCCTCACATTTATCAACGTGCGTCATGGCAGCTGTATTGACAATGACATCTGGTTGAAAAGACACTATTCGTTCTTTAACTTGATTTTTATCTGTAATATCCATCGTTTGAAAACGATTCGATGGACAAGAGCTGAAAATATTTGGTTTTCTTGAGGTTGCCAAATAGTCAACACCTTCGTCATTCAACAATTTAACCAGTTTTTGTCCTAAAAGCCCGTTGCTTCCAGTAATCAACATTTTCATAAATCCGTGCTTATAGTTCCCAAATTGATTTGCGTTTTCTTCTCAACTTGAAGATGTGCTTATTCTCAAGAATCCAGCCCATGGCAAGATAAATTAACAAAGGCGATCCCAGAGCAATAAAAGATGTATAAATAAAGAACAGCCTGACTTTAGAACTTCGAACACCCAACTTCCTAGCCCACCATTCACTCACGCCGAACGAACGCATCTCAAAAAAGAAAATTATTTTCTGAATCAAACCCCTCATTATTCTTCAAATTAATCGAGTAGATTTCTGCCTACTTCACAAGATAAACATTTTTTAAAAGTACAAAATTCGTTATTCAATTCGAGAATTCCCTGCGATTCTAATGCATTTTCAATGTTAACACCTCTTTGATGCCATTGTTTCACAATCGTATTCTGTTCAGGGTGTAAATCGATCATTAAGTCAATTAATGCTTGCTCATAAGCATAATCTTGATTTAAATGCTTAAAAAAAACAAAAAGGGGAGCAACTGCATTGATCATAATCCCACGAATGACATTTCGTGAAATATTTACTGCATGGCGTTTACTACATTGTCTTTCGAAGGTGAAATGCTTTTCCCAAAATGGGTGTAATTCTATGTCCCCTAATTTTTCAGTCAAGCTTTTTGCGTCTGTGGCTGTTTTCAATTGAAAGTTAAATACATCAACGGCATGAATAATCCCTATTAACTGAGCGATTTTCAACGTTGGGAAACTATAAGGACGCACTCCGCTAAACTTCCAGGCGGACTTTTGCATTTCCGCTAAGTTGTATTTTCTTTTTATGAGTGCCCAATCGTTTTTTAATCTATCAACGTATGGATGCGCGTAATTTACATTAAGCAGACCCGCAACACCAAACAAAAGCGCAGCTAACCGATTGCTGTTCCATCGTTCGCGCTGGACAATTACGGGGTCGATACGCTGTGCCAGTTCGAGAAAAGGTAATTTATTAACGCGGCCTCCCAATGATTGGCAAAGCGCCGCAAGAACAGCCGTTTTCCTGTTTTTGCCAGCGCGTTCATAAGTACCTACCAACTCCAAGCCTTTCCTTTCCATACGCTCCAAGAATGCATTAGTCACCTGCCTGTTTAAGGGTTCCTGCATATTCGCAATTCGGCTTTCACAAGGCAACTTTTTTTTACTTTTGAGCAACTGATAAAACTGGTTGTAATGCTGTTTATCAATCCTATTCTTTAAAGTTAAAGTAGGCAGTATATGTTGTTGAACCCGAACTTGTCGATCATGTTCCAAGACAACGTGAAGCACTACATTATCGTAAGCGCGGTCCAGATGATGACGGTGGAGATACCAATCAGAAGATTTTATATGTAATTCTATATTTCCTGACCACTCGATACCTTCAATTGCTATAGTACCGTTGAAGAAGTCTGGACCTGCATCAAAATTATGCCAACCCACATTTTTTATGGTCACACTTCGACCGTCTTCGAGTTCCAGTCCACGAAAATCAAATCGTTTTGTTTTCCAAATATAATGGAGATATTCCTCTTTCATTAGGTGGTTAATGTTTACAGATTCCTAATAAAGATAAAAAATATGAGGGAAACCACCAATTAAAAGTCACTGAGGTTATTTACGAGCTTTCACCCCTCTAATACCAATGACAGTGATATCATCCGTTTGCGGTTCATCTCCAATCCAAGCAGAAAGGTGCTCTCTGAAAATTTCATTTTGCTCTTGCATATCCTGTGGTGTCAGTGCATCGAGCAATGCCAAGAACTTCTTAATCGATAGTTTTTTATTCTTTTCTCCTCCAAACTGATCTGGATATCCATCTGAGAAGAGGTAAAGTGCCTGATTATTGGAAAGCGACATTTCCTGTGTCTTGTAGGAGAAGTTTTCTTCGCGTGGCTCATCCCCAATGTGCTTGGATTCCCCTTTAAAAACTTGAATTTTATCATTGTCTTCATCAGTCACAACAAATCGACCTCCTGCTGTTGAGTACGTGAGATTCGAGGTATGATGATCAAAAACACAAACAACCGCCTCCATTCCATCTTTAATTCTATTTTGGCCATCTCTTGGCAAGACCTGCTTTAATCGAGCATCTAATTCATTAAAGATTTCTCCAGGATCTGTTATTCCCGCTTCGAGAATAATCTGATTAAGGATATTAATCCCTAGCAAGGTCATAAAAGAACCGGGTACACCATGCCCTGTAGAATCAGAACAAATCAAGATGGTTTTATCATCAACTTCATTTAACCAGTAGAAGTCACCACTCACGATATCTTTTGGTTTAAACAAAATGAAATGTTCCTCAAAAACTCTTTCAAATTCAGAAGACCGAGGCAGCATGTTGAACTGAATACGACGAGCATAATTAATAGAAGCCGTAATATCCTTGTTCTGTTCTTTAATAATCGAATTAGCTCTTCTCCGCTCAGTGATGTCACGCGCCAAACCTAAGAACCCTGTTACTATATTATCTGCTCCTGGCTTTAATAGCGTGGTTAGGTTTTGTCCCAACCATTTCACCTTTCCTTCTGGTGTTTCGATTGGAAACTCAATGTAATCATTTTTCTTTCGATCCTTGAAATTGGTCGTATAGAATTGCTGCACTCTAGACCGGTGTTTTTCCGGAATAACTGCAGCGATTGAAGTCCCAATTAGCTCCTCGTACTTCCGATCCAAAACGTCGAGCCCTTTTTCATTTATGAACGTGAAGTTTCCATTGGGATCCGTTTGAAAAATTAAATCATCTGCATTGCGAACAATGAGCTCATAATAATTTTCGAGATTAATTTTATCCGTGACGTCCTGACCTAAAATGACGCGAACGTCACCAGAGAATTCTTTGCACGACCATTGGTAATAGACAATTTCATTATTTTTCGTGAACAGCGGAGTAACGAAGATTTTGCCCTCTTCAAAATCTTCTGTGAGGTCAATATTTGAAAACTTCTTGTGGTTTTTAATCTCAGGTTGATGGCGATTGAGCTCCTTAATGTAATGCCCCCGAAGTGATTCCTGCAGGTCCAATAACTCCTCAATATTTTCACTCGAATACGATATCTTACCATTTCCATCAAAAGCTACAACGAGGGCATTCCCCTTATTGACAACTCCTGAAGTGAAAATCAAGCGTTCCAACGAATTATTCCGCAGATAAGTCATGAAAATAACGAGAAAAGCAGCAACTGCAATACCAACTAAAAATAAATATTGATTGTAGATCGCACTATCTAAATAGAACACCACAGCTACACTCGCCAGCATAAGTACAAAACTAAATGCAATAGCTGATTTTAAAGAGCGAAAAACAAAGGGCGCTACATAAGCAACAACTAAAGTAGCCATAAAGTAAAAGGGGTGGATATCTGAGAGGAAAGTGAGCAAATGGTTGTATCCTAGCAATCCTAAAAAACCGAGGATCAAAAGCTCGTTGGAATAGCGCATAAATCGACGATTGAATGCGACCAATAGGAATAATACAAAAACTACTACACCGAGGATAATCGCTGACAGATCATGAACTTGAATCGTTTCATCTAATCGTGGAGCAAAAATGTGAGCAGCCGTATTAGCAAAAGCACCAAAGAGTAAAATACTTCCAGCCATTCTCCTATCCGCACCTACATCCCTAGAAAGAATAATATTTTTTTTATTGAAACTTTTGGTTCTTTCGAGTACCAAAAAATTAGCTAGAATGACTATTCCTATAACAACAATGATGAACCATTTAGATGTATAGAAAGGTTCATATATTTGAAACGAAAAAGTAGAAACATCACTCACCAATTCCTCATCAACTGTTGACCGAACTTTAAACGTGTATTTTCCTTTATCTAAATTATTGAAAAACACTTCCTCTTCCGCCGACCAATCTGACCACTCGGAATTCTCTAAACCTTCCAGTTTATAGCTGTACTTAACGAAACTCGATTTAGTATTGATACTTTTGAATTGAAAAGAAAAGTTACTCTCATCCGAATTGAACACGTTTCGGCTCTTATCTAATTCATACCATTCGTAATCTTTATTCTTGATTTGTTTTATCCTCGGCGATACAGGTTTCAGGTTTTTCTTAAAATATTCAGGTCGAATCATGAAAAGCCCTTCAAGTGTACCGACAAATATAGTTCCATAGCGCGTCTTAAATGAAGAACGCATGTGGGTTTCATATCCGCCAAAACCATTTTCTTGATTATAAGTACTACTCGATTTGGCATTGCCGTTAGCGTCAACACGTATAACAGTAATCCCTTTATTGGTCCCCACGATTAAATTGCCGTTACTATCCGTGTTTAAGGTGTAGATTAAAGTAGATGGTAAAAATCGCTGGGCAGTGATCGCTCTAATATCTCCGGATTTTGTAAACCCTAGTAACCCTTCGTCCAGGCTAAACCAACACGTTCCAAAACTATCTTGAGCTGAATTCCCCACATAAGCACCTAAGGATGTTCCATTTACCTCCTGAGGCAACTTTTTGAATAAGTCCGATGAAATATCATATTCAAACACACCATTATTCGACCCAAAAAGAACCTTGGAGGAATCCGCATTAAAAATAGCTGTGTAGAAATAGGCTGGTGCTTCACTAAAATGCATCGTGGTATCATTACTTTCATCACGGTAATAAAGCCCTTTACCTTCAATCGCATACCACAAGTGCTGATTTTCACCGAACACCAACGTTAGTCTAGCTTTATCATCTATGTTAAATAGCTCATCTCTAACAAATTTCGTATTCTTTACTTGCCACAACCCCTTATTGGAAGCTACGTAATTACGCCCCTTAAATTGGGTAAGACTTTTAACAGATAAATCTTCATGCTTGATAAAGTCTGTATCATTCTGACGGTTCCCTATGTAAGTCTGTCCTTCACCAACAGCAATAATGGCATCATATTCCTTTGTTCTCCCTATGAATGTGATGTGCGTGTTGCGATAAACTTCGTTAAAATTAATTTTAGTGAAGGGTTCAAGTGAAATTCGAAAAACACCACTTTGCTGCGTCGTCACCCAAATATCCCGATTCCGATCTATAAATACATCCGTAGGCCCAACGATCTTTTTTGTAGAATTATTAACGAGTCGTGCGTACCTTTTGCTGGATTTATCTTTTAAAATGACATTACCTTGATTGGTGATAAAAACGAATTTATCGAATCGTTCTGCACATTTTATCACGTATTCTTTTTCGCCCGTATAATCGCTCTTTAATTCTTCATCAATAAAAAATTTAGGGCGGAAATCATCCATCAAAACGGTCAACTCCATGCTCAACTCCCTATTAGCGAAAACAAGACTATCACCAGATTGATAAGCACCCACTAATTCCTCTGTCATGGAGCGATCTGTTCCCAGCCAATCGTGCAAATTCTCCACGCGATCCTCATATACCACATAATTCCCTTTAGATGTGAACATGAATACCCCCCGATCTAATTTCAATGAACCATAAAAATGGGTTTGCTCATTGTACGGGAACGTTTTTCTTTCATAAACGAGGGTACTGTCATCAAAAATAAAAACCCCACCATCCTGCAACACAATCTGACGATCCTGGAACTGCAAAATTGCATGGTTTTGACCGTATTGAGTAATATAATCAAGCTGATCTATCTGATCATAGGATAAGGTATAATTATTTCTAAAAAGGGTTGAAAAATAAACGCGTTCATCTGAAAATGAAATTGAATTTACATGGCGATTCGTGCGGCCTTGAATATCCTCCAGATAATCAAATTTTTTTCCATCGAACCGCATAAGACCTGCCCCATCCGTTCCAAACCACAAATAACCATATTTATCTTCATTGACACTAAGTATGGAGGACAACGTCAGTCCATCCCGATGGTTATAATTTTTAAATGTGTAGAGCTGCGTCAATGCATTACAAGAGACTATCAGAAAACTGATGACAATAAATATGCGCTGCAAGGATGCTATCATTTCATAAGCAGAATTAGGATGTTAAATCTACAAAAAAATATTGGAACAATAGGTGAATTTTGACCGTTATGAAAAATGGTCGTCAACTCACTACAAAAGGAAGCATAAATCCTGGTTTGAAGGACCTACGGAAAGAAACGATTAAAATTGTTGCAACCACTGAATATGTCTAGAGGTGAGACAGCTAATTCTAGATGTAGAATTCCATACAACCATACCTACTTCTTGCACGCTCACATTTCGAGCATTAACTAATTTATTTTGATTCTTTCTTTTTCGGTCGCCCTTTGATCCACTCGTAAGTTAGTAATGAGCATAGAAAACCTATCACTATTTTCCTCGTGCCACAACTTGAATTATTTCCTGAACTTGACGAGCGCGTTTTTTAGCTTCATTTAACCGATCACTAGTAATTGTCGCGTGCCCCATTTTTCGATGAGGTTTCGTCTCTGATTTACCATAATTATGAATATAAACTCCGTGCATACCCATAGCTTCCTCTATCCCTTCATACATTGCTTTGCCTCTATAGTGTGGATGCCCCAGCAAATTAACCATAACACCTGGCCTAACGAGCGAGGTGTCACCGAGAGGCAGACCAATAATGGAACGAAGATGCTGTTCAAATTGAGAGGTAAGGTTACATTCAATGGTGTGATGACCACTATTATGCGGTCGCGGTGCAACTTCGTTTACCAACAGCTCTCCTTCCTTGGTAAGAAATAACTCCACAGCCAGTAGCCCCACCATATCAAGTGATTCTATCACCTTTTTTCCAAGCGCTTCGGCTCGCTGCTCAATAGACACCTCCACGTTTGCTGGAGCAAATAAAAACTCGACGAGATTGAGGTCGGGATTAAACTCACACTCAACCAACGGAAACGTGGCAACTTCTCCCTCTCTATTTCTCGCAACAATGACCGATAATTCTTTTTCAAAATCTATTGTTGTTTCTAGCAGTGAAGGAGCATCAAAACCATTTTCTACATCCGTATCATCCTTAATGCGCGTAACACCCTTTCCATCATACCCCCCAGTACGCATTTTTTGAATGGCCGGAAAGCGACTATGGTGGGCTTTGAGATCCGCACGCCCCTCGAGCAAAACGAAATCTGCTGTGGGAATATCGTGATCCACATAAAACTGCTTTTGTAATCCCTTATCTTTTATGATTTTTAACACTCGAGGCTGCGGAAAAACATGAACACCACGATCCTCTAGAACTTCAAGTGCTTCAATATTTACATTTTCTATCTCGACTGTAAGCACATCCTTATCCGCTCCGAATTCAAGAACATCCTGATAATTTGTAATATCACCTTCGACGAATTCATTCGCTAAAAGACCACATGGCGCTTCTTTGCTTTTATCCATACAGTGAATAAAAACGTCATAACTTATAGCTGACTGAATCAACATTCTCCCTAATTGTCCGCCGCCTAGAACACCTAACTTATATTGTTCTCCGTACCATTTATTTTCCATATTCACAAAAATAGCGAATTCAAAACGTGTTCTCCAATCATTTCTTTTCTTTTGCTGCAAGCGAACTAAATATAAACAAGAAGAAATCTGAATGATCCATTGACTAATGATCACACCAAGACCTCATTCAACTTTCAAGAAAACATCCGGTATTCGGTAGTTTTAGTCCCGTAGCAAAAAGTCATTCGCTGAGGTGGCAGTAAATCATTACACACAAGTTGAGCGTACTTAGAAAATATTATCTTTGTGGTTTCAAACTTATTGCAACGTGCGAATCAAAGATAAAGAGTTCGAACCTTACATATCGTCTTCAGATATTCAGTCAACTATTCAAAAAATAGCTGATCAGATCAACACCGATTACTCTGGTAAATCTGTCATATTTGTTGGAGTACTCAACGGCGCTTTCATGTTCGCTGGTGACCTGCTGAAGAACATTGATTTTAATTGTGAAATCTCCTTCATAAAGGTAGCTTCTTACGAAGGTACTTCAAGTTCAGGAAAGGTGCATGAATTAATAGGCTTAGTAAACGATATTAAGGATAAACATGTCATTATATTAGAAGATATTGTTGACACTGGACTGACTCTTAATAAGATCTTCTCAATGATCAATCACGATGAACCTGCTTCCCTCGAAGTTGCCTCGTTGCTTTACAAACCCGAAGCTTTCCAGGGTAAACACTCTCCAAAATACGTAGGTTTTGAAATTCCGAAAAAGTTTATCGTCGGTTACGGTTTGGATTACCTCGAAGAGGGCAGGAATACGAAGGATATTTACGAATTGAAAGACAAATAAAATGTTAAATCTTGTATTATTTGGACCTCCCGGAGCGGGAAAAGGTACACAATCAGAAAGAATAATTGAACATTACGGTTTAATACATCTCTCTACAGGAGATATTTTTCGATCTAATATCGGAGATAAAACGGAACTTGGTAAGCTCGCCAAGAGCTACATCGATAAAGGTCAATTGGTTCCAGACGAAGTAACGATCGACATGGTGAAATCTGAGGTGGAAAAACATAGCACCCCTAAAGGATTTATATTTGACGGATTTCCACGGACACAAGTACAAGCCAAAGCGCTAGATGAATATATGAAGAAAAAAAACACTTCAATATCTGCTATGATCGCGCTAGACGTTCCGGAAGAAGAACTCAAAGAACGTTTACAGCAACGCGCTAAAGATTCTGGAAGGACTGATGATGCCGATCCTAAAGTGATTGAACAGCGCATTGAAGTTTACAGAAAAGAGACGGCACCCGTTAAATCCTTCTACCAGGAACAAAGTAAGTTCCACGAGGTAGATGGAATGGGAAGCATCGAATCAATTACAGACCGCCTGTTTTCAACCATCGAAAAAATTAAATAAGAAGCGACATACACCATGGCCTCAGACAACTTTGTTGATTACGTTAAAATATATTGTCGTTCGGGGAATGGCGGAGCTGGTTCACGCCACATGAGGCGGGAAAAGTACATTCCAAAAGGTGGACCTGACGGCGGTGATGGCGGTCGTGGTGGTCACATTATTCTTCGAGGAAATGAAAACACGTGGACGTTACTCCATTTGAAATATCAAAAACACATCAAAGCCAAACACGGAGAGCCCGGGCGCGGCAATTTAATGACAGGTGCAGAAGGTGATGACATTATTTTGGACGTTCCAGTAGGCACACTAGCGAGAGATGCCGAAACGAATGAAGTCCTTTTCGAGATTAGTGAAAATGGTCAGGAACATATTCTCATGAAAGGTGGCCGTGGCGGTCGTGGTAATCATCATTTCAAAACCTCTACCAATCAAGCACCCGAGTACGCTCAGCCTGGTGAAGAAGGTAGTGAATCCTGGTGTATACTCGAATTGAAAGTACTTGCAGATGTCGGTTTAGTCGGCTTTCCAAATGCCGGCAAGAGCACATTACTTTCGGTAGTTTCAGCTGCTAAACCTGCTATTGCGAATTATCCTTTCACAACCTTGCGCCCCAACCTCGGAATGGTAGATTATCGTGGAAATCAGTCTTTTGTCATGGCAGATATACCTGGAATTATTGAAGGAGCCCATACGGGAAAAGGATTAGGATTGCGATTTCTGCGACATATTGAGCGCAATGCAACGTTGCTTTTTTTAATACCTGCGGATAGTAACGATATCGCTAAAGAATATGCGATACTTCTGAAAGAACTTGAGCAATATAATCCAGAACTTTTAGATAAGAAAAGAGTATTGGCTATTTCAAAATCCGATATGCTTGACGAAGAGCTCATCGCTGAAATCGAACCTGACCTTCCTGATATTCCTCATTTATTTATATCTTCAGTCGCGGAATCAAATATTTCAGAACTGAAAGACTTACTGTGGAAAACACTGCAGGTATGATCGAATGGTTGGAACAAATAGATCAACAACTTCTTATAGCTATAAATAGTTGGAGATCACCTTTTTGGAGTGATGTGATGTGGGCCATTAGCAACAAATTCGTCTGGTTTCCATTCTATATCTTATTATTTGTTTTGGTCTATGTTAAATACTCTATTCGGGCAGCTCTTTTGTTTACGCTTTTCGGATTTGCGGCCGTGGGGTTGGCAGATTTTACGGCAACGCACCTTTTCAAAGAAGGTGTAGCTCGTTACAGACCATCGCATCATGAAACATTAAAGCACCTTTTATATTTCTACGAAATGAAACCAGGTGAACTCTACAAAGGTGGTCAATATGGGTTTGTATCTGGCCACGCTACCAACTCGTTCGTTATCGCAATTATGTTTTCACTTCGGTTGCGTAGTACCTTTCGTTGGATTACACCATTCTTATTAATCTGGGCATGTGTTGTTGCTTATAGCCGTATTTATTTAGGCGTCCATTATCCATCTGATATTATTGGTGGAATACTTTTAGGTTCACTGATAGCTCTACTTTTATACAGCACCTATCAATGGTTACTCACTCGTCTTAATCGTTAACTAAGCTACAGGAATAGATTCCTCTATCTTTTTCATCAACTTCTCTCGCTCTGTGAACACACTGTAGTCACCGCTGTTTTTCTGCACACTTGATCTTCGTCTGAGCTGATTCAAACGTAAAAACCAATTGTATGCAATAACTCCAGAGAGAGGGACGATAAAGAAATAATAGAGCAGCCAAAAACTCCAAGATGCGTAAACCCAATAATATCCTCCAAAAAGAAAAATCAAATTAAAAAGACCTGTAGCCACCACGCCAAGCATCATCTTGACGCTACCCCAAAAAACGCGTCTCCGGAAAGAACGTTCAACAAAACGCTTGATAAAGATGTAAGGCAAATAATTGCTTAGCATACCCAACACCATTATCGGAAATAACAGAATTAAAAAAGTTCTATCTCGCCATTTGCTCCAACTCCTCGAGCAAACATGGTACAAATCATTTTCTTTTACATTGAGCCGTTTCAATTCATCAAAGTATGTCTGTAAACTCGTTTTCAACGCTATCAATTTTTCCTCTTGAGCATTTTCATTCTCATTGATCCAGTGGGCTAATTCTTTGCTATATTCCCATCTCTTCAGTAGAGGGATATTCTTATTGGTATCGGTTACATGCATTCCTCTGCGCGTAATACGCATAATCATCTCATGTAACGGTGCCCATTTTTTATTTCTCACATCCGTAATTTGTGCACGCATACGACGTTCTACCTCCATTGTCAGATCATGAATCGTTTTGTTCGGGTCGCGGAGATAAGCTGCCTTGTAATTATTCAAACAAATCGGCTCACTATTCGAAATCACTAAATCACTGCCCAAATGATTAGGGTGAGCGTAATTTGCTCCAACAGCCTGAATATAAATAGTTTTTTTCCAGTTTTGCTTTTCCAATGCTCCAAATCCAATACGCACAGCACCTTTTTTTACGGGTTTTAAGCGTCGAATAAAAACATCATCGGTAAACCCTTCCGAAAAAATGAGTAAGCTTCGACCATAATTTAAAACACGATAACACTTTTGAAATACCTTTTCATTTTTCGCTTTGGTATCCTCTCCATCTTGTTGGCGGTAAATAGGAAACATGTGTGAAGCCCATAATATTGGTTTCAGCAACGGGGTAAAAACATCTGATCGCGTCATAAAAAAAACAATCGAGGGTTGTGTTGCCGCCACCACCAAAGGATCCATAAAAGAGGCTGAATGATTACTCGCGAAAATAGTTCTTGCGAAACGCTTTTTCGGTTTATTCACGTTTTTCATCCGCGGATAATAAATCCACAACGGAATTTTCAAAATATACTTTAACAAAAAATATAACAATCTCATACTGCCGCAAATCTAACACTTTTCGTGCAAATCATTTCTTAGCCTAAAAGATTAAAACAAAGGAAAAAACAATTTCGCCCATCGTAGACCACCTCAAACTCTCCTTCTAGTTGATCTATCAAAGCCGTAATTAAGACCGCATTTATACTCGCTTCCTCCTGCAGATTCAGGTGCTCAAATAATTTATTTTCGCGGTCATCAGCTATTTTAAGCATGTATTTTGTACTGTTATCACATGGAGCTAAATCTACCGTAAATTGAATTTCATCCATTCCCTGGTGGATCGCCCGGTCAAGCCACATATGAATACACTCGGTAATAAAAAGGCCTAATGGAACCAATGTATCTAAACTCATGTGCTTGTATTGCACGTGTTCCTCAAAAGAAACATAGATATCTCTATACAAGCTCTTCAAATAACTCATGAGATCACGTATATAAGAAGTGGCATCCACCAAGTTCATCTCCATCGTTTTATAAATATTCTGATGAATCAAGGCCATGGTCTGTACCCGGTTATGAATCTCCACGAGATCATTCGATTCTTCTTCTGACTTATTAATGTATAGTTTTAGGATACTCGAAATTATCTGCAAATTATTATTCACCCGGTGGTGCACTTCTTGAATGAGCGACTCTCGTTTTTTGTGATGATATTTTAACTCGCTGTACTGAGAGGACAACGTATCGATAGCGCGGTCTAAATCGGAGCTTTTACGCTCTAGAATGCTTTCTAGACGACGTTTAATAGCAGCTAACTCCTGGTTTTCCTGTATTTTAACGAGTGTTCCCACTGCGATCGATGCAAGAATTTCAAAGAGCTTTACATGAAACTCATTGTAAAATCCTTTTTCGGGATGTTCGCTACTAATCACAGCGTATACATCATCATTGATTTTAATCGGAATTTCAATCTCAGAACCCGCCTCAATTAGATCCATAACATAATCTTCGTGCGCAGAAACATCTTGAATTAACAGAGATTCTCCGTCACGAGCTGCAATACCAGCAAAACCTTCTCCTAAATCCAAAGTGAGTCGATTGAGAATAGCTGAGCTACCATCTTTCTTATGCCCGTAAGCTGCAACTTGATTAATACATTGATGCTCGTAATCTACCTTATAAATCACACAATCCTCTAATCCCAGACGGGGCGTAATTTCACCAACGAGAATCTTAAACACGTCCTGTTCTGATTTCAGATTAATCACCGATTGGCTAAAAAAATGAATCACTTCCAAAAACGACGAAAGCCCCTCCTGGATGCGAGGTTCGTGTAGATTGAGACTATGTGTGGCTTTACGTTTCATTTGTCGAATCAACAATTTAATAAGTTTAAATCATTGATTCTTAAAAGATGTCCATAAAATGGTCACTTTTTCGACCAATCACATTTTTTCTTCGTCCTGTAGCTCTTTCTCAATGTTACGATTGTTTCCAATCACCATACCTAGTTGTAATTCATGTACATAGTTTGTTGCCTGTTGAACAGCGCCCATTGGAGAATCATAGGCATAGCCAATTCTGAAACGTTGACCGACATTCATTCCTGCAGCAAAATTGAGAGCGTCATTAAAGCGGTATGCAATGTTCGCCCAAAAACGACGTTGATAGATCACACGTGCACCCAAATTAAAAGATACGGGTGCTTTTCCCACAATTTGCGCCATGAAATGTGGTTCAATTGCTAAATCTGTTGTGGGAATTGGGAATTTATACATTCCGTAAGCAAACCAGTGTCGACCTAATTGAGACTGAGTTACTACTTCGTCAATGACCAATTCATTCTTGAGAAGTTGAGTGCTTGAAACACCCGCTTGGAAGCGTTCGCCATATAGTGCTATACCAGCATTAATATCAAACAAGTTTTGATTCGAATTATTCGCGAGAAACTTGTTGTATTCAGCGTCATCCTGATCCAATAATACTACTCTATCACTTCGAATTCCTAAGCTCGACCAACCTGCACTCATTCCCAAACTGAGCATAGTTTTTTTTGAAAATCGCAAATGATATGCATAACTTCCCATAACGCTCGTTTTCTGAAAAGGTCCTATCTGATCGCTCATCATACGGCCTCCGACAACGTGTTTTGTTATGCCTATACTTTTCTTTGGACTTTTGAATATATTTTCACGGTCGACATTAAATTCATTAAGCACTTTATCGCGATCGTTTAAACTTATTTCGGAATGCCCTGTAACATAAAAACTCTGCGGTGTTCCTTCCAGCCCCAGCCATTGACGACGATAACCGACATCTATGTTAATAGTCTTGGTGAGTCCGCCTGCAGCAGGGTTAAAGAAATAAGGATTGTTGTAATATTGAGAAAACTGTGCTTCTTGTTGTGCCCAACCCCCAATGCTGAACATTAAGACAATGCATATACTCAGTAAAATTTTCATAAGTCTTGGTTTATCGGATAATACTAACTGAACCTTTCAATTCGTTTCCTTCTCCGTCATTCAATAAAATTCTGTAAAAATAAGTGCCAATAGGTAATTGTTCTCCTTCATTCATGAGTGTGCCGTTCCATGGTTTTTCATATCCTTCAGACTCAAAAACGAGATCTCCCCAACGATTCACAATTTTTACTTGCGCCTTAGGATATAGGATATTCAAATTTTCAACAACGAATAAATCATTGCGTCCGTCTTCGTTTGGAGTAATCACTGTCGGTATTACGGGTTGGTATTCACCACATTGCTCGGCAGTCAATGTAATAGTATCTAACGTAGTTGGACAGAAGGGATGACTTTGACCAAATACAATTACATTCTCGCCACCATCAAGATTAGTCACCAATGTGGATGACGTAGTGCTATTAGCAAAATCGGCACCTCCCTCAATCACGTACCAAATACTCTTTATATCTCCAAAAGTTGCCGTACCCGACAAATTGATACCATCATTAATAACACACACTGTGGTATCCTCGTTAGAGATGTCTCCTTCCTGCATGTAAAAAACACTCATCGTATCAGCTGAAGGTGGGCATGTTCCATTAGTAATAGTCCAAGTCAAATCATTCCAACCGCCCTGAAAATCAAAAGCGAGTGTATTAGCAGATGAACTATCGAGGAAATTAACTACTCCATCCACGTCGGACCAAGCGCCTGAACCAGAAGAGGGCTGATTCGCAGCAATATTAATTGAAGTATCTTGACACAAATACAATGAGTCCTGTAAACTTGCGGGTAATGGCTGTTCATAAACAGTAACTATTAATGAATCCGAAAGGCTTCCACAGTTAGTAGTAGAGACAGTCCAAACAAAGGTGTTATCTCCATAAGTTAAATTAGTAGCACCTGTATTGTTCGCCAGTTCATTGCTGACCGTAGCCCCACCGGTGGTCACGCTCCATTCACCAGTACCGCTAGAAGGGTTTTCAGCATTTAAGCTTAAACTAGTGGTGTCGCACAGCCCGGTAGTCGTAGTGTTAATAGTAGGTGTGTCGGGATATTCGAGCACTTCAACATCGAAGGTGCATGTAGCTGTATTACCTGATGAGTCAGCTACCTCATAAGTTTGTGTTGTAATCCCAATAGGGAACTCGTCACCAATAGAATAACCCGACCCATCTATCTGAGTCAATTGATAACCATTGCAATTTTCAGTGACCGCTGGCAAATCGTAGTTTACAACTGGATCACAAGTCGTAGTATCATCCGGACAAGTAATCACTGGATTTACTGATTCTGTTATAGTCAACATAAATGAACAGGAATCCGCATTACCAGCAGCGTCCGTCGCTACAAATATTACTTCATGCATTCCTGTACCTATTGCTGTTCCCACAGCAGGTATTTGAGACACTGCAGGTGTACCACAATTATCAGAAACTGTTGCCAATGATGTGAAATCAGTGATCGCATAATTACAATTCGTTCCATTACTGAAAACTTGATCTGAAGGACAAGCGATATCTGGCGCAATAGTATCATCAGGTATGACGTCTACGAAACAACTTGCACTGTTTCCATTCTCATCTGTCAGCGTCACTTCAATGGATTGAGCACCATTCAGATTAGTTCCAGGTGCTATATCCTGCGTTAAGGTCATATCTCCAAGAATAGAGCAATTATCTGTCCCCCCAACGATCCCAGTCACATCTGGTGCATTGTACCCACATGATGCATTGACGGTCACCATAGTGTCCGAGGAACAATCTGGAACAGGGTTGATCACATCATTCAATGTTACTTCTAAATCACACGTTGAACTGTTCCCCGATAAATCCGTTACAGTCAGTGTGACAGTAGTCGTACCACTAATTAAAGATCCAGGTGCCGGACTTTGAGTAACGCTGAGATCACCCGTCGCATCACAATTATCAGTAGCACTCAGTTGTGATCGATAGTCACCAACATTGGCTTCACAATTAGCTCCCGCATTTTCAACCTGATCAGGCGCACATGAATTAATCGTGGGATCAATATCGTCGACCACATCAAGTGTAAAAGAACAGTTGGAAATATTGCCCGACTCATCTTCAACAGTCATTTCCACAGTATGAGAACCCACAGGTAACGATGAATTTACAGCAACATCTTGTGAAACGAGCAGGTCACCTACAGCACTGCAATTGTCATCCAAGGTGAGTGCGGAGCTATAATCGGGAACTGTGAAATCACATGAAGCCCCAGCGCTCTCCGTCTGGGTTCCAGGACACGTAATTTGAGGTGAAGTTGTATCTGAGAGTGTCACATCGAAGGTACATGAATTTGTATTTCCAGCCTCATCCTCTGCTGTCATTGTAATGGTTTGAACAGTTCCTTCTCCGCTAATTACAGTACCGATTGAAGGAGACTGCGTAACAACAATATCAGTGTTATTACTGCAATTATCGTTTAAGCCGATATTTCCTGAAAAATCGGGCAACTGTACCTCGCAATTGGCATCAGTAGCTATCGTTAAATCACTGGCACAGGTGATTTCTGGAGCCTCTTCGTCAATCACTTCTACGTCAAAACTACACAATGTGCTATTGCCTTCAAGGTCAAAAACTTCTATGTCGACAGTGGTAGTTCCTGAAACAGTTAGCATTGGACTGGGACTCTGTTGGAAAGTCATATTGTTGACATCAGAGACACAGTTATCATTCCATACAACCTCATCCGTATAATCTAACAACAACGTATCACAACTATTCAGTGCTGTAGACTGCGTTTGCGTCGGTGGGCAAGTAATCACTGGAGCAGTGGTATCCACCAATTCAACCATAAAATCACAAGAATTCGTATTCCCAAGGTTGTCGGTTGCACTGATTTCAACCAGTTGATCGCCAGATATCGTTGTGCCTTGTGTTGGGTTCTGAGTAATGGTTAAATCTCCAAAAGCCGAACAATTATCGTTAATAGTAGCCAAAGATATATAATCGTCTAAGGTTCCTTCACAAGCTGCGTCGGCTTCAATCGTTTGAGTGGAAGGACAATTCATGACAGGACCAGCCGTATCCAATGCAGTCACGTCTATAGCACAGCTGTTCGTATTACCCGAAAGGTCTTCAACAGTAACATTGACTGTTATTGTCGTACCGTGACCAGCTATAGGCGTTCCTGAAGCAACATCTTGTGAAACAAGCAAATCACTGTCATCCGTACAATTGTCAGAAACAACAACCGTGGGCGGCAGAATAAGGTCAGGGACCTGAGCTTCACAGATCGAAGGAGACATATAAACATCCACATTTCCATCACAGGTAATTGCAGGATCCGTTCCATCAGTTGATGAAAGCTGAATATTATAAATAGCTACAGAAGGATTTGTTCCCACTCCGTCAGTGTTGTTTACCCAACGAAAACCCAACTGAACATTAGGGTTGTTGTCTGCCGAAGCTGGTAATGTCGTAGAATAGGATGACCATTCACCATCGGTTGCACAAGTAAGTGGTGTCTTTACCGGATCATCGAGTTGTGTCCAATTTCCACCATCAAAATACCATAATGTAAAATTATCATTCGTTCCATCGCCATTTTCCAAATATTCGAACGTTAGATCAATTCCGCATTGACCAGAGCAATCAATGATTGGGGATTCTGCGCGAGTATCGGTCAATACATCATAACCAAAACCGCTACCATCGGTAAGATAGGTAGCTCCTGTGTCTGCAGTAGCGTCTCCTATATGTAATGTAGGGTTTGAACCACAGCCAGTTCCACAATTACCCACACCTACACCATTTTCTTCCGCACTGACATACCAGATATTCGCATCTGCACCATTATTACCGGCAGGTGTTTCCGTAGTCCACTGTCCATTTGGAGAACTGAAAGCATTAGCCGCCGTTCCTGAGTTGCATCCGCTGCCGAACGTTTCAGTCCAAAAAGGCTGAGCATTAGCAAAAGACGTCAATAACATGCAAAAGAGTAACCGACTTAAATTCTTTGTGAGGATAAGTTTCATCGCGTAATAGTTATAATCTTCAAATATTTAGCGAATATAGAGAAATAAGGTTGAATTAAAAAGGAAACTTTCATCAAGATAAAACGTTTTCATTTAGGTAGTGATCATTCCTCAAGTTACTGGTTAAAAAATCAATTTTCTCGCCCGCCAAGTAGTAATCGCTTCAAAATGAAACATCCACGGAAAGTGATCGAACTGTAAACCGATCAGAAGTCAGTTGTATGAGCGATTCTCCTCTTTTAGAAGTTTGGAGTGAGTGCATGCGTTTTAAAGAATTCATCAATATAATCAATAGCTTCTTCCTCAGTATCCACAAGCGCAAAAAGGTCTAGATCATCCTCAGAGATATTCCCTTCAGCAAGCATTGTCGATTTAATCCATTCAAAGAGTCCCTCCCAGTATGACTTCCCAATCAGGACAACGGGTTTTCTATTGATTTTTTTTGTCTGAATTAATGTAAGTGCTTCACATAGCTCATCCATTGTCCCGAATCCTCCAGGCAAAACAACAAACCCTTGTGAATATTTGACAAAAACTACTTTTCGGACAAAGAAATAATCGAATTTCAAATTAGATTCCGGATCAATATATTGGTTTCCACTTTGCTCAAAAGGCAAGTCAATGTTCAAACCTACCGATTTACCACCACCTTCTTGGGCACCCTTATTACCAGCCTCCATAATACCAGGACCACCACCAGTAATGACTCCATAGCCTCGTTCTCCCAATAATTTCGCAACGTTGACAGCCAACTGGTAGTACTTACTTTGGGGCTGTGTTCTTGCCGAGCCAAAAACAGAAATACATGGCCCTATTTTAGCCATACTTTCATAACCATTAACAAATTCTGCCATGATCTTAAAGATCGCCCAGCTGTCATTGGTTTTAATCTCGTACCAATCTTTTTTCATCTATTATCGTTTTAATTCTTCGGCTAAAAATTTTGCCGTAAATGATGATTTCTTCTTTTTTGATAATGCCTCGGGTGTTCCTTCGGCTATTATTTCACCTCCTTTACTTCCGCCTTCAGGGCCGATATCAATAATATAATCCGCGAATTTAACAATATCTAAATTGTGTTCAATTACCAATACAGTATTCCCCTCTTCAACAAGCTTATCCAACACATCCAGCAACATTCGAATATCTTCAAAATGAAGACCAGTAGAAGGTTCATCCAATATATAAATCGTTTTACCTGTACTGCGTTTAGCAAGCTCAGAAGCCAGTTTTATACGCTGCGCTTCCCCTCCGGACAAAGTTGTTGAAGGTTGTCCGAGTTTGACGTATCCGAGCCCAACAGATTTCAATGTCGAGACGACGCGATAAATTTTTGGAATAGGCTCAAAAAATGATTCAGCATCGTCAATGGTCATATCCAACACATCAAAAATAGATTTACCTTTGTATCGAACTTCTAGTGTTTCTCGATTATAACGCTTCCCCTTACATGTTTCGCATTCCACATACACATCGGGTAAAAAGTTCATCTCAATTTGTTTAAGTCCTCCCCCTTTGCAAGTTTCGCAGCGACCACCTTTCACATTGAATGAAAAACGACCGGGCTTATATCCGCGAATTTGAGCTTCTGGCAAACTAGCAAACAAACTGCGGATTTCATCAAACACCTTTGTATACGTTGCTGGATTCGAACGTGGAGTCCTGCCAATAGGGCTTTGATTGATTTCAATCACTTTATCCAGCGCCTCTAACCCTTCTATTTCTTTATAGGGAAGCGGCTTCTTTACCCCCTTGTAGAAATGAGCATTTAAAATAGGATATAGTGTTTGATTGATTAATGTTGATTTTCCACTTCCTGAAACACCCGTAATACATGTAAAAGTTCCTAAAGGGATCTTCATTTTGACATTTTTGAGATTATGTCCTGAAGCTCCTTTAAGCACTAGTTTATTTTCATTTCCCTTTCGACGTTTTTTCGAAACTGGAATAACGCGTTCATTTTTAAGATATTGAGCTGTTAAAGAATTGGTTTTAAGTGTGTTTTCATAATTAGTCGCACTAAGAATGACACCGCCATGCACTCCTGCTCCGGGTCCAATATCCACAATAAAATCGGCTGACTCAATCATTTCTCGGTCGTGCTCTACAACTATGACAGAGTTTCCCGCATCGCGCAACTGTTTCAGCGAATCAATCAAACGGGTGTTGTCTCGTTGATGGAGCCCTATACTCGGTTCATCAAGAACATACAAAACATTCATCAACTCAGAACCAATTTGCGTGGCCAGTCGAATTCGCTGCCCTTCTCCACCGGAAAGTGTCCTTGCCGAGCGATTTAAAGTCAAATAATCCAATCCAACGTCAAGAATAAAGGAAAGTCGGTCATTGATCTCTTTCAGAATTTCTTTTCCAATTTTCAATTCGTTTTTTGACAGTTTACGAGGCAAGGTTTTAAAAAAATCAGCTAATTCTGCAATATCCAGCTGCACCAGCTCGCCAATATGTCGCCCCTCGATCTTGAAATAGTGTGCCGATTTATTCAAACGCGAACCTTCACATTCCGGACATATTTTTTTATTCATGAACGACTGTGCCCAACGTGTTACTTTTTTTGAATGCTTTTCTTCAAAGTGACGCGTCATAAAATCCACGACCCCCTCAAAGGCAGAAACATTTTTCCCCAATCTATTTCTCGTCGCCTCACGACCGTACAGAATCGTCGTCATGACATCATTCGGAATTTCCGATAATGGCGTATTTATACTATACCCTTCCGCCTCTAGCAAATCGCCAAGCTTATCAAATATCCAGGTGCGTTTATATTTCCCTAAGGGGGTCAAACCTCCTTTTTTTATCGAAAGCTTTGGATCGGGAATTATTTTTTTCATATCGATAACAGATACTTCACCAAGTCCGCTACAATTTGAACATGCTCCGTAGGGAGAATTAAATGAGAACAGATTTGGTTCGGGCTCTGGATAACTAATTCCTGAAGTTGGACACATGAGCGAACGGCTGTAAAAACGAACTTCATCAGTCCCATATTTGTGGAGCATCATCGATTTATCTCCATGCTGCATTGTAGCTTCCACAGCACTCTTTAGGCGCTGACGGTCCGATTTATCGACTATTACACGGTCCACTACCATTTCAATATCATGGATTTTATAGCGATCCAGTTTCATGCCGCTTTTGATATCCTGAATATCTCCATCGACACGTACTTTTGTAAATCCCTTTTTCCTTATTTTTTCAAAGAGCTCGCGATAATGTCCTTTCCTCCCCTTGATTAAGGGAGCCAGAAAAACAACCTTTTCTCCACTGAATTCTTTTAGGATGAGGTCAACAATTTGATCATCAGAATATTTGACCATTTTCTCACCTGATACGTAAGAATAAGCTGTCCCCAGTCGAGCAAACAACAACCGCATAAAGTCGTATACCTCCGTGATTGTTCCTACCGTCGAGCGCGGATTTTTAGAAACAGTTTTTTGTTCTATTGAGATCACGGGAGAAAGACCTTCAATTTTGTCAACTTTAGGGCGGTCCATCCCTGACAGGAATTGGCGCGCATAAGAGGAAAAAGTCTCAATGTACCGTCGCTGACCTTCTGCAAAAATAGTATCAAACGCTAAAGAGGATTTACCACTACCACTTAAACCTGTAAATACCACCAGCTGATTTCTGGGTATCGTAATATCAACATTCTTTAGGTTGTGCTCTTCAGCTCCGTAAATTTCAATGCTTTCGCTCATAAATTCTTCTTGATCGTATCATTCATAACCGCTGAAGTTATAGAGTTGTTCGTTTCATCAGGTAAACTTAATATCATCGTGTCAGCACGAGGCACTTTCAAATAAGATTGTCGAATCCATGGATTAAGTTGTCGCGTTGTTTTGTATAGCTCTCCTCTCTCCAAAGACCATTCTACGAGGTCATCTATGTCTTCGGTAACTTGAACTTTTCGCACTTTCCGTTCAGGATACATTTGCGTTTGAGTAAGATGAAAACCAAACTCCTCAGGGTTTTTCATAATTAGTTTAACGGCCAATATGCGAAATACGTAACGGTGTGTTTCTGCATTTAGCTGTAAATCTGTATAATCATCCACCTGTTGATGTTCTAAGGCGTCTTCTATTCCCCGAACACCTCTATTATATGCCGCAGCGGCCAGCAACCAAGAACCCAGTTCTTCATAAGCATTCCGCAAATATTGACACGCTGCCCGAGTACTCTTTTCTACATGAAGCCGCTCATCAATCTCACCATTGACAATTAAACCATATTGCCGAGCTGTTTGTGGCATTAATTGCCAAAATCCACGTGCTCCTGCAGGACTTCTTACCTGCATTAGTCCACTTTCGACAATACTGATATAAATCAAATCCTGAGGAACATCATAATTTTTAAAAATTTCTTTCATCTTGGGAAACCATCGATGGGCTCGCTTCATAAAAAGGATTGTGTTGGAATGCCAAAAGTTATTTACAATCAATTCTCGATCAAATCGCTCTATTTGATCTCTCGTATCAAGTGCTATCGTTTCTCCCGCAAACTGAATACTATTCGGAACCTCTGGAATATTAAACTGACGAAGAGAGGTAACTTCTTGGTTGGTTGTTGACGATTGTTCTTCTTGTTGAACGCACGTTACAAAAATTGTACACAGAAATAAAAGTATAATTAGCTTCATTCAACGCATTTTTAGGGGTCACAAAAATAGTGATTTATCTCGTAGTAAAAAGTAGATTCAATTCAGCCTCGCGGTTTATACTTCATTGTATTCCAATAAAGCGAGAGAAATACAAGCAAGAAAAAAACGAGTCCCAACCAAGTGATACTTACCTCACCCATTAGAATCCATCGTCCGAGAAGAATAGTCAAAAGAAGAGATGCAGCACTGATCATCAAGAAAACCAACCAAACCCGTAAATCTGAAAAGCCTCTGTACACCAAATGGTGAGTAGTATGATCTTTCCCTCCAACCATAGGGGAAACGCCTCTTTTTAACCGATTGATCACCACAGTTAGTGTATCTGCCGCTGCGGGAGCAAAGGCAACCAAAGCCAACAACAGACCGCTCCAAGAAGACACCTCTACTTCCGCTGGTACGTTCCACAAGCCCTGAATAGCAAAAAAGCCTACATACAACCCAATAAACTGGCTTCCCGTATCACCCATAAACATTCGAGAGGGGTTCACGTTATAAAACAGAAAACCAACGATTGCACCAATTTCAGCGACTAAGATAATAACCCAAAAACTAAACTGATAATTCGCGACCATTAAGATCATGAACATACAGGCCAACAAAATAAATAATGCTACTGTTGCCGTAATTCCATCCATATTATCAAGCATATTGAGACTATTCATCACAATAACGATCCAAACTACTGTGATGATTAGGTCAACAGTCTCATGATGGAATAACTGGATCACACTTCCAGATCCCGCTACGATAATCCCACATAAGAGTTGACCACTCAACTTGAGCAATGGCTTCGTATTATAAGCATCATCGGCCAATCCAATCCCAAAAGCTACAGCTGAGGCCAACATCAAACCAATAAACTGTGTATTGTTAAAGATAGAATCCCCCTGGTGATAGGACGCATAAAAAACTGTGGTGATCATAAACGTGATGTACATACTTATTCCTCCAAGTGAGGGTTTCGACTCGTTGCTCCAGCGTACCACAACATCATTTTTATTGCGTATACCTAGATTTCGAGAGAATTTAAGCAGCAACCGATTGATTAGCCAGGATATCAATACAGCGCCGGAAAAAAAAGCAGCAATTTCTAAAAAGTAGTTTTCTAACACGTATCCCTAATTAAAATGGGGAATCAAAGTTACAAAAATTACTATAAACCTTATCTTTATCAGCTATTAAAGGATTGTTAACTCCCCAATTCACTTTTAATTCGGGGTCATCCCACAAGAGTCCGCCTTCACTATCTGGTGCATAAAAGTTCGTACACTTATAACTAAAGATGGTGTTATCCTCAAGGGTAAGGAATCCATGTGCAAAGCCCTCAGGTACATACAGTTGCTTTTTATTTTCTGCACTTAAATGAACAGCGACATGTTGACCGTATGTCTGTGACTCCTTTCTTATATCTACCGCTACATCAAGTACAGATCCCTGAACAACTCTCACCAATTTTGCCTGCGCGAATGGCGGCTTCTGGAAGTGTAACCCCCGGAGAACACCTCGATGAGACTTGGACTCATTATCCTGCACGAATTGAGGCACCCTTCCTAAATTTTCATCCCATTTTCTGGCATTAAATGATTCAAAAAAATACCCGCGTTCATCTCCGAATACTTGTGGCTCAATCACCACGACTCCATCAATAGCTGTTTGTTCTACCTTCACCTGAATTACCTTTTAAGTTTGAACCAACTTTTTTTCTCCTCGTCTGAATAATAACCGCCATACCCATACCCGTAAGCGGTCTTAGACTGTGATTCTGCATTGAGTACAACATTCAAATGTTCAATTTCTTTTGGGTCTGCTATGTCCACCACATTTTTAACAAAATTCCGCTTTGAGTAATTCGCTTTAAATACGTAAATGGGTATGTCTACCTTAGAAAGTACATTAATTCCATCGGAAACTAATCCAACGGGTGGATTATCAATAATAACCATGTCAAAACTTTCTTTTAACTTTTGCAAGACCTCATCAAAATAATCACTTAAAATCAATTCTGAAGGGTTCGGTGGAATAGGTCCTGCAGAAACATAAGACAAGTTTCTAATTGGAGTATCACAAATCACATCTCCAATCGCAGCATGGCCCGCCAGAACATTACTCATCCCAACGGAGTTATCACCATTAAAGCCATGATGAACCTTCGGTTTTCTCAAATCGAGATCCAGGATAACTACAGATTTACCGCTCATCGCAATAATACCTCCTAAATTAAGTGTAATAAACGTTTTTCCTTCGCCTGAAATTGAAGACGTGACAGCTATTGTACGCGCTCGTTTATCAACGAAAGACAAATTTGTTCGAATGGTCCTGAATGACTCGCTCACTCTCGATTTTGGAGCGTCAGAAACCAAGAGTTGAGAATGCTCCATTTTCTGTCGAACTTTGGGAACTGATCCTAGCACACCGATATTGGAAGGCAAAATCTTACGCAATTCATTAACTTCATTTATTTCGTCGAACGTCAGATACTTTATAAGTAGTAGTCCAAAACTTAAGCTGAGACCTAAAAAAGTAGCGATACCATAAATCACCTTGCCATTTGGGGCAATGGGTGAAACAGGTTTTGAAGGTGGATTTAAAATCTTATTCTGAGGGGTATAACCTGCATTCGATATAGAGTAAAGCACTTTCTTTTCTGTAAGCAGCGTGTAATATTTTTCATTCAGATTCTGTATATTTTTTAATCGCGATAATTCCATCTGTTTTTCAGGTAGATCGTAATATTGATTTTCTAGTCGGTGGATTTCTTTTTGAATAACAGCTAACTTATTCTCAAGTCGTCCATTAATTGTTTTGATTATTTTGTTGATATAATCGACCCGATTATCGATCCTTGCATTCAATTTTTCAATCACTTGATGGTTATTGGTCACTTGATAACTTAAATCCTCTTTACGTTCAATAAGTTCTTGCAGCGTAGTAACCTGTTCGTCTAAACTGGATTCAAATGACTTTCCCAACAATTGCGGTATCAATTGATAGATCTCTAAGCTGTTGGCGTCGCTGGACAATTCAGTTTTGAGCATTTTAAGTGTACGCAACTCACTTTTAACCTCATATTCATCCGACAGAAACTGATCTAACTTGTCTTCTACAGATTCACTATAACTATCTGCATTGGGAAGACTTTCCCGTCTTTGAAAAGCCATTATACTGTCTTTGGACTCGCTTAGTTCTCGTTGCAACGAATCCAGTTGCACAGATATGAAAGAAAGCACATTTTCAGCACTTTCCTTCTTAAAATCCTCGTCGTACTCAAAAAAGTTGGCTCCCACTGATTGAACGACATCATGCGCAAAGCGAGAGCTGTGACTTTCGAACCTGATTTCAATCGTTTTAGCACTTGGGTCGATCGGGGTTACTTTCAACTTGCTGATATACCGTGCCACTAAAATGTCAAGATTATTAAACTCAAAATAAAGTTGATTGGTTGAATTATCCTTGACAAAATCGTCCCAATTAGCTACCTGCGGTGTAATTTCAAAATAGGGTGTTTCAAGGCGTTCGTTCGGTTTACACAGCCAACGCTTTTTACCTTGCCGATCAAGACTAATACTAATCTGTTCATCCTCAACCGATACAAACAAAGGTTGATTGCAAAGAGCTGAGTCCTTAAGGACATGTGGAACGATGGTGAAATTGCTGTATTCATATCTTTTTTCGGTGAGTACATCTCCTTCGGCATAATAACTGATATCGAGGTGCAAATCTCGTATTGCTCGGCGGAACAATAATTCAGATCGAAGCAATTCTATTTCTTTAGATATGGAAGACTCCTCATCGAGTTTTTTAAAGTCTAAAACGTCAGCCCCTTGGTTTTCAGAACTTATCTGAATCAACATGTGTGATTCATAAACTGGTTTTGTATATCTCAAATAGAAAAAAGCTCCGGCGACGCAAAGTCCCAGCAAGATGAAAATCCAATACCAATTGCGACGCAAAACAATGCGTATCACATCAAAATCGATATTAAAAATTCCCGCTATTTTATCCTGTTCATTTTGCATTACACTATTACAATGAAATAATCACTGAAATGACGACAATTGCCGAAGAAATCAATGAAATTATTGGAGCTGTTTCTTTCAAGAGCTCGCGCGATAATTGTTTTGTTGGCTCCACATATATAAAATCATTTGACTGTACAATCATGTCGGCGTATTTTAACCCGTCCATCGTACTCAAATCAATGAGATAAACTCTTCGTTCACCGTCTATTTTACGCATCACCTTTATCACTTTGGCTTTCCCTCGTTCCGTTATTCCTCCGGCCAATGCAATAGCCTCCATCAATGTTGTATTATTATTGGTGATAGGAATCACTTTTGCATCTCCGCCCGAACCAGGAAAAACAATCACCCTTCTATTCGTCACTTCTACCAGAACAAAAGGATTGCGGTACTGCTGTCCATAAAGTTCCGCTAGTTTTTCCTGACATTCAACGATACTTAAACCTTCAACTTGTACTGTTCCTAGAATCGGAAGTTCTACCATTCCGTCAGTGCGAACCAGGTACTCAATCTCTCCACCTACCCCAATGCGACTAGCTGTCTCACCGTCTTCAGAAATACCTGACATCACTTCAACTATGCGCTTCCCCTCTTCCGCATACATCGTGAACCGAATTTTATCATCTGGAGAGATCCTATAAGCATCTGATGGTGACAAAGGAATATCTTCTCTAATCACCTCATCCTCATCTTGAAACATGATATGACTGTTCACTCCGCAACCGCTGAGCAAAACAACACCAACAAAAGCTAATATAAATTTGTAAAACGTACTATTCATTTTTTATCAACGTTTTATAATATCGATCCATATCAGCAACTAATCGCTGATAACTAAATTGTTGACGAACAAACTGCTGCCCAAAAGTACCATACTTTTCCCGCAATTCCCTGTTTTCAACAAGTAAACGGAGTTTTTCGACATAAGTTTCAATATTCCCCCTTTTTATAACAAATCCAGATTTACCATCGACAACAATATCACGTACACCCCCCACATCTGTTGAAACTACTGGCAATCCTGAAGCCTGAGCTTCAATGAGACTAACGGGCGTACCTTCATTTTTTGATGTCAAACACATGATATCCATGCCGGCGTTAAACGTTGCAATATCAAGAATCCATGAAGTCATCGTTATTTTTATCGTTCCAGAAGTAATTTGCATCAATCTTTTTTCAATCGCAGCACGTTCCGAACCATCCCCAACAATGAATACGTGCAGAGGATTGTTTATTTTTCCTGCCAGCCGTTCAATAACCTCCAAAAAATAGGCGTGGTCCTTTATTGGTGCTAAACGTCCAACAATAGCCAATGCAACTTCGTTTTTTGCTATGTCATATTTGGCTCTGACAGTCGCTCTACTAAGCCTCCGGGCATCAATGAATTGCTCTAATTGAAAACCCAACGGGATTACTTGAATTTTCTTAGGAGGTGCAATTTTATGCACCTCCCCTAGTTCAATTTTTTGTTGTTTGCTAATGGCAATAATACCTGAAGACTTTTTCGCAATGTAACGTTCAATATTTTTAAAGAATTCAGTTTTGAATTTCCCAAAATATGAATGGAAAACATGTCCATGAAAGGTATGAACGATAACAGGAATATTCAGTTTCTGTGCTGCCAAACGACCTAACAAACCTGCTTTTGAAGCATGTGTATGAACAATATCGGGATTATACTCCCTAATTATTTGTTTAATTCTAAAGTACGCCTTCCCGTCCTTCAAAGGATGAATGGAACGCGATAGTTCAGGGATAATAATCGGCTCGATACCATGCTCCTTCAAAATGTGCAACGAGTCTTTCTCTCCATCATCAGGAACACCGCCAATCAATATAGTCTCATAATTTTTGGGGAGATAATGCGTTAAATAAGTTGCGTTAAAAGTTGGACCGCCAATATTAAAGCGATTAATAATCCGGACTATTTTAATTTTTCGCTCCATCGATCATACCAATTTTGAAAAACAATATATGCCCACATTTGAATCGCTGATTCATTTGGGTGTTTACCAAAAAGCTGCCCTTTTAATTGCTCCACGCCCGCTGGTCGAAATAAATTTTGTTGCTGTAGATATGCTGAATCGAACCATTTTGGTCGTACAACAGACTCCCAGCCTTGTCTGAGCCATGTCGTTAATGGAACTTCAAACCCTTTTTTTGACCTCTTGAACACTTCCTCTGGTAATAAATCCGAAAAAGCATCTTTTAAAATCTTTTTACTGATTTCGCCGTCATTCTTCCAATCAGAAGGCATTGCATTGGCCAAATTAATAACCTCAGCATCTAAAAACGGCACCCTTACCTCCAAACTATTGGCCATACTCATTAAATCTACCTTTTTGAGCATATCGTTAGGTAAAACATAAGATTGGTCCATTTGTAAAAAGGCATTCAAAGTGTCCTGCTGGTCAAATGATGGTAGTTCAAAACGCGCTGTCTTCAGCAATGCGCTGTAATCTTCTTCATCGATAAAAGAGGCGAGAAACCAATAGTTCTCTGGCCAATCCAACGATTGGAGCTTCTTAAACTTTTGAAGTTGCCTTATTTTATTCGAGAACCAACTGGACCTTGATCCCTGCTTATTTCCATCGATCAACTTTGTAGCTAAATTTAGTAAAAGTCCAGGTGATTTAGACTTGAGAAAAGCCCGGTGTTTATTATATCCCGCAAACAATTCATCAGCTCCATCACCTGATAAACAGACGCTGAGATGCTGAGTCGCTTTTTGAGAAAGAAAAAACATGGCGATTGCACTAGAATCTGCAAACGGCTCATCAAAAGTATTGAGAATTCGTGGCAATTCATCAGTTACAATATCATTGGAAAGCGTAATTGCATGATGATTGGATCCAATATGATCAGCCACCATTTGAGCATATTTTGATTCATCGTAGAACTCATGTTCTTCAAAACCAATTGAAAAAGTAGAAAGCTCTGTTTTAAAATCAGCGGCAATAGCCGAAACAATAGAACTATCAACTCCACCACTCAAAAATGTCCCCAAAGGCACATCTGCATTTAACCTGGAAATTACAGCGTGTTCTACTTTTTGTCGCAAGTCCATTGATGCTGCCTCATAGTTTTCCCATTTATTCGTCGTTTCTTTCTCTGTGTGATAAGAGACCATATCTAAATCCCCTCCTTTTATCTTTAAGCAATGTCCCGGCATTAATTTTTGCACCTGACTCAACATCGTCCTTGGTGCAGGGACGTAGGTAAATCGAAAATAATGTGAGAGTGCTACGTCATCAATCGTATGTTCATCAATTAACCATTTAAATGCATTAAGTTCTGAAGCAAAACTAATTTGCTCTTCGGCAATTGAAAAAAGCAGGGGTTTAATCCCCATACGATCTCGTGCTAGTATCAAATCGTCTTCTTCAGCATCGTAAAAAGAAAATGCAAAACAACCTTCGAGATCCGAAATTCCTTCTGTTCCATATTGGATTAAATGATAAAGCAGTACCTCGGTATCGGAAGACGTTTGAAACTGATAATCTTGTTTAAGCAAATCATTTTTTAGCGATTGATAATTGTAAATCTCTCCGTTAAACACAATCGAATAGCGACCTGTTGCATCAACCAATGGCTGATTGGAACGCTCTTTGGTATCAATTATTGCTAAACGATTATGGCCCAAAACTGTATTCCCTTTCACCAAGACCTTCGAATGATCAGGTCCGCGATGACACTGCATCGGCAATGCATTTTCTACACGCATTTGATCACCTTTCTCAGGAGCACTGCTAAATATTTTAATTCCGACTATGCCACACACAATATTTTAACGACTTTTAATGCAAAAAAAATAATGCCATGAAGATAATAGTTGTCAGTATATTTTGGGTCTTTTTTCTGAATTTCTGCCATGGCCAGTCTGATAACGTCATCCAGAACGCTATAAATGATTTCCTAAACCATGAGGAGTTAAAAAACGCCGCTGTAAGCTTTGCCGCCTATGATATAACTGGAGATAGCCTTATTGCTGCACATAATGATGAAATGGCCATCCCACCAGCTTCGACAGTTAAACTCTTTACAACGGCGACGGCATTTGAAGAACTCGGTGCAGACTACAAACCGAAGACAAGAATATACACGAAAGGGAAGATTGACACTTGCGGTGTTCTCAAAGGAGACCTCATCATTCGAGGAGGTGGAGACCCCACTTTAGGAAGCAAGTATTTTACAAATGAATCAACACGACAAGATTTTTTAAAACAATGGGTAAGCCTCATCAAAAAAGAGGGGATTCATTCGATTGAAGGAAATATCATCACCGATGCTTCAGCGTTTGGATATCAGGGCGCCCCCGATGGCTGGTCCTGGTCCGACATGGGGAATTATTATGGTGCAGGCCCAAGTGGGCTCGTCATTTACGATAATATGACCCGACTTCATTTCTCAACGAGTCGAGGAATGAATGAACCCACCGAACTCGATTCAATGACACCTCCTGTTGACGGTTACCGTTTACTTAATACCGTGACCACCTACAACTCAAGTCGAGACAATTGCTATATCTACGGAGCTCCTTTTAGTTACGACCGTTTTGCCGTTGGAAATCTTCCTCGCAATCGCAGTAATTTTGAGGTCAAAGCCAGTATCCCCGATCCCGAATTATTAATGGCGCAAGAGGTTCGCAAAGCATTGCTTCGAGATAGCCTGACAATCACGGGAAAAGGGCTCGGAATGCGAGAATTACTAAAATCCCAACGTGAACCCATCGACTATAAAGCATGTAATAAAGTTGCTACTTACACCAGCAAGACCATCCAAGATATTGCCTACTGGACCAATAAAAGAAGCGTCAATCTTTTCGCAGAGCAATTATTAACATTAATCGCTTATGAAAAAACAGCACTTGGAACCACTGATAATGGGGCCACTTACATTAATTCATATTGGGCACCGCGACTAAACATAGAAATGTTTCAAACTGATGGCAGCGGTCTATCGCGAAGTAATGGATTTAGTGCTCAGCATTACGTTCGACTTATAGATTACATGCATGAAAGTAACCAATTTGAAAATTACAAATCTACCTTCGCTGTAGCTGGGAAAAGCGGTACATTGAAAGGCGTATGCAGGGGCCAAGCTGCAAGTGGAAGGCTTTATGCAAAAAGTGGAACAATGAGTCGAATTAAGGCTTATGCTGGATTTGTCGAGAGTACTTCAGGAAAAAAAATTGCCTTTGCACTCATTGTAAACAACGATCATCTATCCAATTACAGATTGATCAAAAGAATGGAGACATTGTTCAATAAGTTGGCGCGGTTCTGATTAACGCGGGTAAACCCTTTTATATGTAAATTCAATATTTAACGGTATATCAAATCGACCATATTCCTTTTTATAAGTAAAAGATGAATCGCTCCATCGAACCAGGGGCATGACATATTGATCTTCAGTTGTTTTTAAATTGATCTGCGAACGATCTGCCATAACCGAATATTGCCCCCTAATGATCGTAATCTCATCAGGACCTCCATTGAATTTTTCAATATACGTACCATCTGGCTTAAAAGTAATTGTTGATTGAGTATGGTTCCGTCCATCTTCAATCCAATTATTTACTTTTGCTCTCCAGTTTTCAGGTATTAATTCCGCCAGACTACCAGCTCCCTTTTCCTGAACCTCGTACTTCTTATATTCCCACGATCCAATGAATGGATCTTCCGGTTGTTCACAGGCTGACATAGTTGTGAAAAGAAAAATCAAAATACCACTGCTTTTCAATAAAGTTCCCATAATTTTGTTTTACATACTATAGTACAAAGATATCAAAATTTGAAGGCATGGAAGAGATCGTAAATAAGGTAAAGAAAAGTGGATTGGTTCAACTGGATTTAGCTGATTTTAAAGCTCAAACACCAGTAGTCACCATTGATCTAAAGAATAATTTATGGCAGGGACTGGCTTTAAAGGAAAAGGATTTCCGTGCCTTTGTAAAAGAACACGACTGGACGCAGTATCACGGTAAAGCTGTTGGTGTATTTTGTTCTGTCGACGCGATCATTCCAACCTGGGCTTACATGTTAGTAATTTCGCATCTCCAACAGGCAGGTGTCATGGCTTTCGTAGGAGACGAAAAAGCTGTAGAAAAAGAATTGATCAAACAGAATATCGACGCTACAGACACTAGGGAGTACCAAGATGCAAAATTAATCATTAAAGGTTGTGCTGATATTGCAGATCCTGCATACACCATGTCTGAACTATTAAAAAAATTACAACCTGTTGCTTCGAGTATCATGTATGGTGAGCCTTGTTCTACGGTTCCTGTGTATAAAAAGCCGAGGAAGAAGTGATAAATGTTGGCAGGCAAAGAGCATTTTCGCTTTGTTCCCCGATGCGTCCATCTCTATGGTCCTGCTTTTAAAGCGAGGGAATAATCAGCCTGCATGTACCTCAGTAGTTTGCAGTAGAAACAAAACTAAGTATCTTTAAGCTTACTCAGCAATGTTTCAATCTGTTTGTTACATTCATCTAATTGTATTTTCAAAATATTTATGGTTTCCTGAAGAAGCTCCTTTTGCTGGTCGAATATTTCCTTTTGACTGTTTAACAAACTTGAGATATGGTCGAAGTGCAGTGAATTGTTCTCCAGACTTATATTTTCCGGAGAATTAAAAAAGTTTTTTTCTTCAACTTGAAACAAATGAGACAACAATGAAATGCGCTCTGCAGATAATTTTGTAATATTATTTTCTAACTTACTATAAGCTGTTTGGGAAATACCAAGAAAATCAGCAGCCTCCTCTTGAGAAACCCCTTTTGATTTTCTGATTTTTCGAATACTATTACTATTTATAACCATAATATTCGTTTTTAGATTGTAAATATAATTTTCTAGAATAACAATGAGAGGCGTTTTATCATAAATTTGGTATACACTAATGTGTTATGATAATTATATACATTTAATTGCGGTAAAGTGTAGCCAACTTTTGGTAAAATATAATTAAAGTAGTACCGTTTATTAACCGATTAAAATTTATCATAACAGGAGACAAAGCCTGAACACTCCTAAAATCAAAGTAAGGCCTAATTTAATTTTAATGTTATGAATAATTACTTAAAAGTATTATCTGTATTAATTCTATCAATGAATTTCCCATTTATGAGTATAGCAGATGGGAATTGCAGGACTCGAAATGACTGTAACTTGACAGGCTGGAAGTATAAAGCAAGAGCAAGAGTGAATAAATTTGGATACCCTTCAAGAGATGTTGATAAAGGATGTCCCGGAGGGTATTATTTTGCTTATGTGGACAATGGATGTGCTTGGCAGAATGCTGAAAATTGGTATGGTACACATGCTGAAAATGGCTCTGTTTACAAAAACACTAGTATATGTGCCAGAGGAAATTCAAGCTCAGAATTATATTACGATTACTATTTAAACAACAGAAAGGATAATTCATTTTTTGAACACGGAAAATACAGTACCGCAAGAGTCCAATTCCAAAACAAAAAAGTTACATTGGACTCTATTAATATTCAACTTCAAGCAAAAGGTGAAGATTTATATAGTTCTTTTGAAGTAATGATGTGGTTACCACAAAATGAACATGATACAATTCAGAGTCTTGAAAAAAGTTTCCTGTTTGGAAAAATTAAACTAATGAATGGGGAGGTTAAAGGTGAAGGTATATTCGAAGATGTGCCTCTAAGTGTGAGAAAAGATGCTAAAGGCATATATTCAGTTACACTAAATAATTTTAAAGCTATCGGTAAATTACCAGAGGGTATCACTAATCAAAATAGTACAATAGAAGTTTATACATCCTCTGACGGAGGCATCGATGAAAAATCAGCAATAGAGAATGCTTTAGATAACAATTCGTTCGAAGTGAAAACTTACCCAAATCCAACAAGTAAAATAATAAGTGTATCTATCAATGAGTTAAATTCTGATGAAAAATATTCACTTACACTTTATAACAGAAATGGGAAAGCAATTTCTATCATAGGAAACAACATCTCTGCTCATAAACTGGATGAATACCAGATTAATTTAAAAGAGAAAACAAGCAGTAAAGGGATGTACTTTTTGTTTATTAAGTCTAATGATGGAAAACAAAAGCGATTATCAAAGATAATTTATCAATAGTATGAACAACTTTCCCCTTTTAAATTTACAAAAGGGGAAAGTTTAATTCAAGAATATGAAGAAAATTTTGAGGTTATTCATGACAGTTGGGTTTGCTTTGCCAATATTAGCTCAAAATAACTCCTTTAAAGATAGAACAAATCACATTATTTCAGTAGGAGCTACCAATTCGGTCATTATTAATAAATACAAGTATATCAATGACTATGCAGGATTTAGCAACAAACAAATATCCATAGATTTTGAATTTGGGTATTTATTTTCCTATCAAATCATAAGGGAATTAGAACTGAAAACAGGAGCAAACATCTATTCATTTGTCCGGGATGCGTTTAAATATTACAGTACTACGCGAATATCATCAAAGGGCTTACCAAACATACCATTATTGATCGAATATAAACCATTTACTCAATCAAGTTTATTTATTTCTGGTGGTTTAAAAATATCCATGGATCCTTATGACGCAACTTTTGAAACATATTACCCAGGTAATTCCAATGACTTATATCCTGAAAAGTCAATTATGACAGAACATAAAGCGGGTGTGAACCCAATAATTTCATTAGGAATAGGCCGTTCAAAATTAATTAAGGATAAATACAGAATAGAATGGTTGTTATCCTATAACCAAGGCACAAAATCGTTGCGAAATTTTACTTTTATCCGTTATAACCCTTATGTAAAATCGGAGGTAAAATCATATGGTTCACACCTTAACTTTAGTCTAAGATACTATCTTAAAAAGTACAATAAAAATGAATAAAAACATCTTAATCTCATTACTTGCGTTCGTTTTTTACCACTCGTTTTTATTCAGTCAGAACAGCAACAAAAAAAATGAATTCTGGATCAATGCAGGTGTCACATCAGAATTACTAAGTGTTAATGCAACAAATGTTGGTAGCTTCAAAAATAGAAATAGAATAGGTGCCAGTCTTGGAATTGAAAGACGAAGTTATCTTCAAGAACAATTTAGTGTGAATTATGGATTCCAAATTAAATCTTTCCGTAAGTCGTTCATTTTTAATTTTAACGAAGTTTTTATAGAAGATATTAATTTACACATACCAATATCATTGAATTACAATTTAAAACTAGTTGATCAGCATTTTGTAAGTTTTTTATTGGGTTTAAATGGAGTTATACAGACATCTGAACAAGCTAAATTTTCTACGTCAGATTATCAAATGAAAGTTGAGCGGAAAGCAGGTATTTTTCCTAATCTTAAATTCGGTTTTGGGTATAAGTTTTTAAATAGAAGAAGTTTTGCAATAAATATTCATTACAATATGGGCTTTATTCAAAGAAAAAGCGAAACTGTAGAATATGTTCCCTCAGAAAGCAATGTTGAATTATGGTCTGACGGTTCTTTTATGGAAGTAGAGTTTCAATTTAGATTGAGTAAATGATGTACTCATTACATAAAAAAGCTCAAGCGACAAAAGTTCACTCGCAGCAGTTGCATGTGCCAGTTTGCAAACCGTAGTTCACAATATTGAACCTTTTAAACATGAATGAGATGATAAGTAGAAAGTTCGTCTGTTTTTAAAAGACGCTGGCTTTTATATTGGAATTTGAAGTAGCTTTCAACTAATTCCATGGAGACCGAATAAAAAGTCACGATAAAAAAAGTGAAACACGATAAAAAGACTTATCAACCCAGCTAATACTATCCACCACCGTTTTCTTTATCCACATGCTACTCAAAAGCGCCACGTGTGCTTTGTCGAAGTATGCCGCAAAACAAATGTCTTTGAAGGTATACCGATTTATTTTCAGCTGACTTTTTAGTATCTTTGTGACAATGTCAGAGCGGCTCGAAAAGATCAAAGCAAAAATCAAAACGTTACCCAATAAACCGGGGATTTATCAATATTTTGATGAAACAGGTAAGATCATTTATGTCGGTAAAGCTAAAAACCTCAAAAAACGAGTCAGTTCGTATTTTACCAAAAATCACGATACAGCTAAGACGCGCATTCTCGTTCGACGAATTCACGACATTCATTATATCGTAGTTGACACAGAGACAGATGCCTTGTTACTGGAAAACAACCTCATCAAAAAGTATCGCCCTCGCTACAACATTCAACTCAAAGACGACAAGACATACCCCTGGATCTGTATTAAGAACGAACGATTTCCACGTGTTTTTAGCACCAGGAGAGTCATCAAAGACGGATCAAAGTACTATGGTCCCTACCCTTCTGTGAAGATTGTTAACACGTTGCTATCACTCATGCGTGAATTGTATCCGCTGCGAACCTGTCACTATGACTTGAGTGAAGAGAACATCCAAAAAGGTAAATATAAAGAGTGTTTAGAATATCATATCGGGAATTGCAAGGCACCTTGCATCGGCAAAGAGAGTGAATCTAACTACCAAGAATACATCGATCAGATTGAGCATATTGTAAAAGGAAATATCGCTTCCGTCATCCGCATGCTGAAAGAAAAAATGAGCGCTGCGGCAGAAAAGTTCGAATTTGAAGAAGCGGAAAACCTCAAACAAAAGATCAAATCACTGGAAAAGTACAAGGCTAAATCAACGGTTGTATCCCCTACCATACATCAGGTAGATGTTTTAACCCTTAACAAAGGAGAAAAAAATGCTTTTGTGAATTATTTGGTCATCAACAACGGTGCGATCATTCATGGACATACGGTCGAGGTTAAAAAGAAGCTCGACGAACCCGATGAAGAAATTCTCACCTTTGTCCTTTTGAATATGCGAGAGAAGTTCAACAGTCAATCCAGGGAAGTCCTCGTGGAAAATGCAAACGCTTTAGATGTGAAAGGTCTCGATTTCTTTACTCCACAGCGTGGCGATAAAAAACATCTGCTCGATCTATCGGCTCGGAATGCAAAATTCTACCGCATGGAGCGACAAAAACAAGAACACGCCAAAAATCCAGAGGTCAGAACTGAACGATTGCTCCAAAAGATCCAGAAGGATTTCCGGTTAAAAGAACTTCCTGTACACATGGAGTGTTTTGATAACTCGAATATTCAGGGTACAAATCCCGTATCAGCTTGCGTCGTTTTTAAGAATGGGCGACCGAGCAAAAAGGATTACCGCCATTTCAACATTCGGACCGTGGAAGGTCCCGACGATTTTGAATCGATGCGCGAAGCAATATACCGTCGCTATAAACGAATGCTTGAAGAAGGAGGGTCATTACCACAGCTGCTTATTGTCGATGGAGGTAAAGGACAACTCAGCGCTGGTGTAGAAGCACTTGAACGACTCGAACTTCGCGGTAAATTGCCAATCGTTGGGATTGCCAAACGGCTGGAAGAAATATTCTTCCCGGGAGATAACTTACCGTTGTATCTGGACAAGAAAAGTGAAAGCCTGAAGGTCATACAGTATATGCGAAACGAAGCCCATCGCTTCGGAATTGAGCATCATCGCAACCGCAGAAGTAAAGCGGCGCTTGGATCTGAGCTGCTGGAAATTGAAGGGATCGGTGAAAAAACCCAAGAAACACTGTTAAGGCATTTCAAAACGATTTCAAGGATTAAAGCCGCTTCTGAAAAAGAACTCGAGGAAGTCGTAGGATTAGCAAAAGCTAAAATTTTGCAACACCATTTTTACTCCTCGCAAACCCAATAACGCACTCTTCTTTCAGCGCTCTACATTAATAAAGTGGATGAACATGATTTCAAACAAAGCAATCACTTAATGATCCTCTTTTATCCCTGCACGGAAAAAAACAGCTCTTAGAAAGCCACCTACCAAAACTTTTAGCGTTAAAGTAGTGATAGGTATTGAAGAGTTTCAAGCAAAATAATTATTAATTTTGCAGTAATTAAAACTGGATCAACAAGTTAAATTCTGAATGATAAATAATAAGATAGATACATCCTTTGTCGCATCAATTACTCTATTCACCATTTTCATGGCGTTTGGTTTTCATGCTTATAGTCAGTGCAGTAATGTAACTCCTCAATTTAATGTCAACCAAAATTCATTTTGTGGCGCAGGACCACATTCAGTAGTACTGACAAATACCAGTATTGGACCTAATGCAGCTACTGCCAACTATGAATGGCTACTTAACGGGACAACTTTTGATAACACTACAGGTCTCGCTAGTCCTAATAACGCAACACTTCCAGGCTCTGGAACTTACACGATAGAACTTATCGCTTCTGATGGTCCTCCACCATGTACGGAAAGCACAACAAGTAATATCACTGTTTTTTCTCAACCCAATGCTGATTTTTCATTTGCACCTAATAATGATTGTGCGGGTGTTGATGTAGATTTTACCAATCTTTCTACAAATACGAACGGGGGAACATCCTATACTTGGGATTTTGGAGATGGAAATACATCAAATCAAGAAAATCCGACTCATGTATATGCAAGTGGTGGCAACTATAATGTTACGTTAACAGTACAAAATGCTTCTGGATGCTCTTCGAATTTTTCACTAACTGTTACTGCATTAGACATTCCAGACGTTGCCATTTCTGGTGATGACGGAGATGGTAATCTCACTAATTGTTTACTCCCTGGAGATCCCACAGTCTTGAACACGGTCGACTTTTTTAATTCAACTACAGGTGCGACAAATTATTACTGGGATTTTGGAGATGGTAACGCTAGTACTGGGTATGAACCCCCACACATCTATAATACATTCGGAACCTTCAATGTGGTCATGACCGCAACAGGATCCAACGGATGCTCAGCAAGCGATACAATAGAAGTCGTATTTGAAAAATTTGTTTCGGCTTCTTTAAATTTAGATGTTACCGAATACAGCGGATGTGCTCCCTTTGAATTGACAACATTACAAAACAATTCAAATAATGCCAATTCATTTGTGTGGGACTTCGGAGATGGTTCCCCTCCCTACACTACAACGAATCAAACACCACCCAATCATATCTACACAGATGCTGGAACCTACACCATTTCATTAACAGCCTCCAATAGCTGTAATACAGCAAATGCGACTATTAGTCCAATCGTGATCGTAGATAAACCAGAAATCGATTTCATGACATCTGTCACAGTCGGATGTGCTCCAGAAACGGGTATTAGTTTCACTAATAATTCCGTGGGCGCTTCACCAGCTAATGACTATGAATGGGATATGGGAAATGGTAACACCTATACAAGCACAGTTGATCCGCCCAATCAAACTTATCTGAATGCTGGGACTTATACGGTCTCCTTAAACGGAAGTAACGCATGCGGTGATTCTATGCTTACCCAAAACATCGTTTTAGATACGGTACCTACTGCATCAATAGATGTTAATCCAGTGGACGAGTGCTCTCCAGAAACGTACATATTTGATAATTTCTCGAGTGCAAATACCGATAATTACACCTGGTATCTCGATGGAGCGGTCTACAGTAATGACTCAATCATTGCTCCCTTGACATTTACTTATCCTCCTGGAAATACTCCGGTAGAACATGAGATTGTTTTAGAAGTCTCTAATGCGTGTGGAACCGATTTAGATACTGTGAACATCACAGTACACCGGCCAACAGAAGCACAGTTTAATATTTCAGCCCCCAATAGTTGTTTAGGTGATCCAGTGACGTTCACCAACAACAGTTTGGGAGAGAACCTTACATATGAATGGGATTTCGGAAATGGAACAACCTCAACCATCGCGGGTCCACACACCATTAATTACACCTCCCCTGGAAACTATACCGTTCAATTAATTGCTGATGGCTATTGTGGATCAGACACCGTGGAACAAACTATTGTGGTCAATCCATTGACTTCAGCAAACTTTCAAGCTTTAGATCCTATTGAAGGCTGCTCTCCATTAACAGTATCACTTGACAACAACTCTACTGGCGTCAATTTATCCTACAACTGGACTGTAGATGGAAATCCTGCAGGTACGACTACAGATTTGGGACCATTAACCTTTACTGAGAGTCCGGGTAACTCGCCAGTGAATCACACCATAGAACTTACGGTCAATAGCGCATGTGGTGTAGTAACGGATCAAATTACCGTTACTGTGCATCGTCCAACAGAAGCAGCTATTGACGTTACACCCAATGAAATTTGTTTAGGTGAAAGTATCACTGCAACGGACAATTCTCTCGGGGAGAACCTTTCTTTTAATTGGGATTTTGGAGATGGCACTACCTTCAACAGTCAAGGGCCCCACACCCATACCTATTCCGCTGACGGAACATATACCATAGCCCTTGTTGCCGATGGATATTGTGGGCCTGACACTATAGAACAAAACATTATTGTTCACCCGTATCCCGTTGCTGATTTTACACCTGACCAACTTGACGGTTGTGCTGCTTTAGATATGACATTTACAAACAACTCAACTACGAGTGCGAATCACTCCTGGGATTTTGGTCCCAATGCAACTCCCGGAACCAGCGCGAGCGTAAATCCTGGCGCGATCACTTTCCCTAATGCAGGTACAGAAACCATCATTTTAGAAGTTGAAGAAAACGGCTGTATTTCAAGTGATACCAATTCCATAACGGTTTATCCAGCGCCCGTCGTTGATTTTGCTGTAACCCCTGACGAAGGTTGTAGTCCGCTCGATGTTGTAATTACAAACAATTCTATTAATACAGGAATAGAGACTTTTACCTGGGATTTTGACAATGGAAATTCATTTGTAGGTTTCAATGCCCCAGATCAGACCTATACCTCTATTTTAAACGATACGATCTACGATTTACAACTACACATTCAAAGCGGCGATGGCTGTGAAGACTCTCTCAACGTTCCAATAACTGTTCACCCCGTTCCAAATGCTGAATATGATTTCTATGAAGATTCAATTTGCCTCAACGAATTAGTTAATATTAATAATACGTCTACTCCAGGAATGATTTACAACTGGGATTTCGATGACGGAAATACCTCTAGCGCCTTTGAACCATCACACCAATATGCTTCAGCAGGCACCTATAATGTTGAACTTATCACAACTTCACCATTCAATTGTACCGATACGGTTACACGAACAATTACCGTTCTTCCTATTCCTGATGCTCAATTTTCCAATACGACCGAATGCCTGGGTAATCAGACAGTTTTTACTGACAATTCAACGGGAAACATCACAGGATGGTCATGGGTGTTCGGGGATGGAAGCACATCCAACGTACAAAACCCAACACATAACTATACTTCTGCAGGAACCTTCAATACTGAACTAACCGTCGAAAATAATTTTAACTGTTTCAATTCAATTACTCAAACTGTAAATGTGAACGATGTACCAACTGCTGATTTTAATGTTACTGATTTTTGCCTGGGTGACAACACACAATTTACTAACCAAACGATAGGAACTACAACACAAGTCGAATGGAATTTTGATGATGGATCACCGCTGACCAACACTAATAACCCCATACATACTTTTCCTACAACGGGCTCTTACGATGTTCAGCTCATAGCTTTTGGGGGTAGTGGTTGTTCCGACACTATTGTTCAAACAATCACTATTACAGACACCCCAACTGCAGACTTCTCATTCTTAACAGCGTGTACTAATGACAGCACATTCTTTACTGATTTATCAACAGGATCTCCGGATAGCTATCTATGGGATTTTGACAATGGAACGACATCAACGACACCTAACCCGACTAACATTTACAACACTCCTGGTACTTATGACGTAAGTCTAACAGTCGCATATACGAGTAGCGGTTGTTCAAACACCATCAGTTATGCCGTAGATGCTCACCCGAGGACAACTCCTCAGTTTACAGCCAATACACCATGCCTCGGTACCGAAACTGATTTTATTGATCAAACAGGTAATAATCCTATATTGTGGGAATGGGATTTTGATAATGGAAGTCCTGTTTCTAATGTTCAAAACCCTTCTCATGAATACACTTCACCTGGTATATATGAGGTATCTCTTATTACCGAAAACGCATTCGGTTGTTCCGATACACTCACTCAAAGTGTTGAAGTATACGAACTACCAACTCCTGACTTTACTTTTGATACGGTTTGCTTGAATGCAGTGACTTCAATTATTGATCAAAGTCAAAATGCTGTAGATTGGGAGTACGATTTTGGAGATGGAACCATCGTTAATGGGCAGAACCCAACACACACTTATGGCTCAGACGGAACATTCACCGTTTCACAAGTGGTTACGAATACAGAAGGCTGTTCAGACACCTTGGAGCATGATGTGATCGTTCGGCCGAATCCTACGGCTTTATGGCAGGCAGATACCGCTTGTTTCTCTTATCTTACTTCATTCACAGATATTTCTGTGGATGCAATTACCTGGGACTGGAATTTTGGTGATATGGGTGCAACAAGTACTCAGCAAAATCCTCAACATGTATATAGTGCAGACGGGACCTACAATGCAGAATTGATCGTTGCAAATACTTTTGGTTGCACGGACACCCTAAACGAAGCTGTTCTCGTTCATCCACAACCAGTCGCTGATTTTACGAATGCCACTGTTTGTGCAGGAAATGCTGTTAATTTCACAAACACATCTCAAGGTAATCCAATACTGTTTAATTGGGATTTTGATGACGGAAATCCGGTGAGCACAAACGAAAATCCTACGCATACTTTTGTTACAGGCGGCTTCTACGACATTGAATTTATCGCCGAGAACAATGTAGGTTGTGCAGATACATTGGTGGAACAGATTGAAGTATTCACTGTTCCAGATGTAAATTTCGAAGCAGATACGGTTTGTTTATTTGACATTACCAACTTCACCGACTTAACGCAGGACCCAACTCCACTCCTTTCATGGGATTGGGATTTTGGAGACGGTAATACGTCGTTCCAGCAAAACCCTTCGTATATCTATCAGAATCCAGGTACTTATGATGTAGCTTTAACCGTAACCAATAACAATGGCTGTGACTCTACCATCAATCAGGATGTCATCGTTTCTCAGGTACCAGAGGCCGACTTTACTGTTCAAACTGATTGCTTCGGAGCACCGACGCAATTTACTGATCAATCCACCAACAACCCAGGAATTTGGCTCTGGGACTTCGGCGATGGAACAACGATTAACGGAGGCCCTAATGAAACACATACCTACGCTGCTCCCGGAAATTATGTGGTCACATTAGATGTGTTTGGAAGTGATAGCATTTGCTCAGACCAGGCGGTTCAAGTGGTCACGGTGAATCAACAAGCACAAGCGGATTTCTTTATTCCGAGTCAAATCTGTGCAACCGAAACCTTCAACTTTACCGATAACAGTTCTACCAACTTAGGGAATATTACTTCCTATGAATGGGATATGGGCGACGGATCAATTTACACAACAGCAAATGGTACTCATAATTACGCTACAAATGGGATTTACACCGTAACGCTCACTATTACTACCACTAATGGTTGTCAAAGTACCTATAGCGAATCAATAGAGGTATTCCCGATCACCGTAGCGGATTTCGACTGGAGTTTAGCCTGTGAAGGACAATCCATATTATTCACAAATATATCTACTGGAAATACAACCAATTGGTTTTGGGACTTTGATGACGGCACGACATCGAGCAACCAAAACCCCACACATACCTTTAATTCACCTGGAAGCTACGACGTTCGGCTTATTGTACAAAATCTGGCCGGGTGCCCCGACACCGTAGTAAATACAATTGAGGTACACCCTGCACCAGTGGCAAACTTTACTTCAAACAATGTGTGTTATGGTGAAGCTACCAGCTTTTCTGATTTGTCCACCTTAAACAGCGGGAATATCGCGAATTGGGAGTGGCAATTCGAAAATGGCAATACGAGTAATAATCAAAACCCAAATTACACCTTCTCAAATTATACAGAGCAACACGATGTTCAACTGATCGTTACATCTGACCAAGGATGTAATGACACCATTCAAAAGATAGCTCAATTACTCCCTATTATCGATTTTCAGATTGCCATCGAAAACAGTATCGGTTGTGCCCCTATGGAGGTGCTTTTTGATAACCAAAGTACCTTGAATGGAGCGAATATCACAAATTATTCCTGGAGTTTTGATGATGGCTCTACATCTTTCCAGCAAACACCTACTCATTTATTTGATTCGACGGGTACTTACAACGTTTCGCTATCTATCTCAACAGATACCGACTGCCAATTTATCAACGATAGTTCTATTACAATCGAAGTATTTCCAAAACCACAAGCTGGTTTCGATGCCACTCCTTCTATTGTTTCAATTACAGACCCCGTCATTGGAGTTACAGATGAATCTAACGGAGCGAACAGTTGGGAATATGAGTTGAGCGATGGCAATTACTATAATGCTCCCAATTTCAATCACACTTTTAACGGACCTGGAGAATTCTTCATCACTCAGTTTATATCAAACGAGTATGGCTGTCTTGACACAACGCGTCGCGCAGTGCGTGTCAAAGATCAACTCAACTTGTATGTTCCCAATAGCTTTACTCCTAACAACGATGGTAAAAATGATGTATTTAAATGGGAGGTTACTGGTTACAAACATGCTGAAATGCGAATATTTAACCGTTGGGGGGAAGAGATCTTCAATGCGCAAGATCCGACTGAATATTGGGACGGCACTTATACGGGCGAAACAGTACGAGATGGCGTATACATCTGGCAAGTCAAAATCATTGATCTCAATGGCGACGAACAACTCTACACAGGCCATGTTTCAGTAATTCGTTAATAATCGATCATTTTCCAAGCATCCTAACCATACATTCGTTATATTTAAACCAATGAAATTCGAAAAATGCCATAAAAAAACAGTACTTATGAGTTTTTTACTCCTTTCTCTGGCTTGTGTTAATCATGCGCAAAGCGGTGAGGGAAAGCTGGCAACCGTTCGTTTTGAATTCATCTGTGATCACTCGCAAACAACAATTGTAGCAGATCAGGGCATCATGATTTATTTCATGTCAGCTGATTTTTCTAAACTTTACAAAGCTACCACCTATTGCAATCAGAAGAAAGTAGACATTAATTATGGATCTTATACGGTGGTCATTGAAAGTTCAAAGTATTGCACTTATCTTATTCACGATTTTAAGGTGCAGGGAAAGGAACTATTACTTTCAGCTGATTTGCTAAAAGAAAGTGATCCCGATTGCACTCATGAACAAAACTTTGTTCCCCATCCTGCAAGGTTTGAATAACGTCATCACGAAAAAACATATTTTCTAAAAGAACCGCTACAAAATCCTTCAAATCACCAACTCAATCGAACATAAAAATACAATGGCATGCAAAAGAATAACACTGACTATATATGAGAAAAAATAGTCATAACTGATGCTGCAAGAAAAAATTCATTAGTTCACGGCTGGCATTGATTTCGGAGGATTCTTTGCCCACAGTATTTTCCCATAGAACAGAATTTCCTCCAGGCCATGTGTGCCCTGCTCCAATATTTTTAAATAAAATACATTGGACATCATTGTCACAGTTTGAATACATCCACTTTTCTGTATTGACACCATCGTCGTTCACTTGAGGTAAGTCACTTACATATAAACTGTCGCAACCATTGTTAGCAGCATAATACTCCAACAAATCTTCAAAACCTCTACTTTCCGTACCGCTATCCGCAACTTCACCGCCTTCATAAGGTACAAGCGGATCCTTGGTACCCGCGATAAGCATTACAGGTACAGCATGATCAAGCGTTCCGTTATAATTAGTCCCAAGTGACCCCGTTACTGAGCCAAAAGCTGCAATGCGATCTTCCAGCTCATGCGCCAATCGCATGGACATAAATCCACCATTTGACATTCCACAAACATATATACGCGAGTCATCTACCGCATAATCGCCAATAACTAAATTTATCAACGCATTGATAAAGCCGACATCATCAATATTTTCATCAGCAGCAGGCCCCTCTCCCCTTCCATCGTTCCACGATTTCTTATAGCCATCTGGGTAGACCATGATGACATTATTCTCATCCGCAACGGGATTGAATAAACTCGATTTTTCCATTTGCTTACCACGTCCAAACCGCCCATGCAGCGCAATGACGACAGGGTGTAGCTCATTTTTATTATAACTCTCAGGAAAATAAATTCTGAATTTCCTTTTTTCACCCTCATAAGTAAAAGTGTCTTTTCGCGTCTGTCCTTCTCCTTTAAACTCACGATTACAGCTATATCCAAAGAGAAGCAGAAGAATAATTAGTGAGATTCGCATTTTAAACTGATTATTTTTAATCAAATATACAACAAGTGATAACATTTAAAAAAGCGATGTATAGGAGTTTATTCACTATAAATAATTCAAGACAGCTTCACTATCATACCATCTTAGAATTCTCTTTATCTTTGGCCAACATCAAAATGTTTCAGCATGCGCGTACTATTCATTGATACGGTACACTCTATTCTAGAAGAGCGACTCACCAAGAAAGGATTCATCTGCATTGATGGCACCCAATGGGATCGAAAAAAATGCTTAGCTGAAATCAATCGTTTTCAAGGGATCGTAGTTCGTTCTCGTTTGCCTATTGATGCTGAATTGCTCAACACGGCAACTCATTTAAAATTTATAGCACGAAGTGGAGCTGGACTGGAGAACATCGACCTGGAAACTGCTAAAAAAAATGGCGTAACATGTTTTAACGCCCCTGAGGGAAATCGTAATGCAGTCGGTGAACATGCTCTTGGAATGTTGCTTGCTCTATTCAATAACCTTTGTAGAGGAAATGCTGAAGTGAGAAATGGAATTTGGAAGCGCGAAGAAAATCGCGGTGTTGAACTTGATGGTAAAACAGTTGGGGTAATTGGATATGGAAATAACGGACGAGCATTTGCCAAAAAATTGTACGGTTTTGATGTAGATGTCCTTGCCTATGATAAATACAAATCAAATTACGGCGATCAGTTTGCCAACGCCGCGTCAATGGAAGAGATCTATAATAAAGCCGATATCCTTTCTTTTCACATTCCTCAAAATAAAGAAACGATGTTCATGGCTGACCAGGAATTCTTTAAGAAATTCAAAAAGCCTATCTACGTGATTAACCTTGCGAGAGGTAAGATCATTCGAACAAAAGACTTACTCAAAGGACTGCAAGACAAGAGCATTCTTGGTGCTTGTCTGGATGTACTCGAATACGAAAAAGCATCGTTTGAAAAAACACTTGCTGCAGACGAAAACCCAGCGTTCAAGGCCTTGCTCGAAATGGACAACGTGATCTTCTCTCCACATGTAGGAGGCTGGACAAAAGAAAGCTACTTTAAATTGAGTGATGTTTTAGCCGATAAAGTTTTAAAGCATTTCGGCAAGGATCAATATACTTGCTAGGAAGCCTTCGATTTTTGTTCATCACAGCTTAAAATCACTCCACTGAATTAGTCGAATCAAAACGATCTTAAAATTCAAATCATCCACCTGTATTTAACAGAAAACAGTTATTTCGTTTTTTTTCAACATTTCAAGTAAATACATGTAACGAATAGATTAAATTCGTAAAACGTTAAATTCGAATTATTTGAACACAAAACATGAACCTTATGTTGAAATCTACACTACTTGGCGGGGTCGCCCTACTATTCTTTTGCTCGAGCTTTCAATTCAATACTCAGCGATTAGAAAAACGTAAAATAACCGTAACATTTAAAACTATAGAATGCGGTGAACAATTAAGAACTGCGCTAAGTTTAGAAAAAATGACTGAATCGTTAGATAATGAATTACAATTACAATTTATTGTAAATTCTGCGAATCAGGTTCAACGCACAAAAATCCGAACGATCAAATTTTCAAATGAAGACGTAGCGAAAGGTGATTGCGATCATCCGGAACTATTGATTGATCAAAAGTCTTTATTTAATAATGAAAGTGCACCAGAGATTTTAGATATCAAGGTACGGATTTTATAATCATTTTTAACATTTACTATTATGAGAAAAAATAGATATACAACTATAAAAATATTCTTTTTTACGTTGATCTTAAGCTGTCCATTTGGCGGTTTTTCACAGATCGTAGAAGATTTTGAAACAGGTGCTGCATGGCCATGGGCACCATGGCAAGTAGAAACAGCAGGAGGTACTAAAGTAACTTCACCTGTGCACAACGGAACCTATAGTATAGAAAATCCAGATTGGCATTACAGGACGGATGTCACATACGGAAATGCGGGAGATGATATCTCCATGTGGGTTTATTTCGATGCTGCCGGGTCTGGAAGAACCTATTGGGGGTTTGGAGCGAGTGCGGCTGGATGTCACTCACTTGTTGTTGGAAACAACACGGATGAATTAATACTACAGGAAAACAATGGATATGGATACACTGATATCGCGCAAGTTGCCTATACTTTCCAGGGTGCACAATGGTATCGTGCCGAACTCGTATGGAACTCGGCTACTAACGTAACCGCAAACCTTTACGATTCAGACGGCACTACACTTTTAACCAGTGTTAGTGCAACCCTTCCAAACCTTGTTCCAGGCGGTTTTGCTTTAAGAAGCTTTGGTGGCGCTTATATGGACGATTTAGGAAGAAATTGCGGATCGGGAACAACCCCGACGGTAACCGCTAATGGTTCAACGAATATATGTGCAGG
>CAJXMN010000007.1 GCA_913056215.1 uncultured Flavobacteriales bacterium
TGACTGCAATTCAATTGACCTGCAAATACAAGGATCGGGCATATCCAACCAAACCATAACAATGGAACCCACTGCTACTGGAGGAGCATCCAAATGGGATAAACATGGAGATATGGCTGATTCAACCGACTTTATGGGAACAAAGAACGCTACGGCCTTAAAGTTTCGAACCAACGATGTGGAACGCTTCCGCATTACCAAAGAGGGAAAGGTGGGCATCGGTATGTCCGATCCCGTTGAAAAGCTGGAGATTGCAGGTAATTTCAAACTTTCGGATGATATCATTTTTTCGGATTACGCGGATGCGAATGACACGACAGGAAAAATGTTGTTTGTGGATAAAGATGGAAGGACGGAGACGAAAAGTCAGAAAACATTAAAAAGCTTGATGTACGACGGTGATTGTGTTTTACTTCCCGATGGAGATGAACTCGAACCTTTTAGTACGACAGATACGCTGGGTGTTACACTGCCCACATGGGCCAATACTGCGAACGGAATAAAAAATATTTTGTACACGGGAACGGGATGCCGCAGTTGGGTAGGAATCGGGACGGATAACCCCAAAACGATACTGGATGTGAGAGGAAACGCGCGGTTCACAGAAGGTGTTGGGATTGGGAGTGTTGATGAACCCCAGGCAGGACTCCATTTGCAAAATCACGATAAAGGAAGTCAAGATAGTTTCCAACAACTCATTATGGTTCAAGACCCCGAGGGAGGGAAGCTCCTCCAACTCGAAAACAGCGGACTCTTGCGCGCCCGCAGAATAAAAATCGATCAAAAACCGTGGTCGGACCATGTTTTTGAGGAAGAATACGAATTGATGCCACTTCATGCGGTCAACACGTTTATACAGACCAACGGTCATCTTCCGGAAGTGCCCACAGCACAGGAAGTACAAGAAAACGGGGTTGATTTGGCAGCAAACAACGCGCTATTGCTCAGGAAAATTGAGGAGCTGACGTTGTATTTGATCGAGCAAAAAGAAGAAACCGAAGCGCTCAAAAAAGAGCTCAAAGCACTGAAAAAGAAAGTAAACCAACAATAAAAACCACGCTGCTATGGCTTTATTTCAAAAAATAAGTGTTACATTGGTGATAGCATTTTACTCCGTTACCACTATGCATGCACAAATCAACGTATACGATCAAAATTGCAATACCATTACACCCCAGCAGTACGACAGTGGCAGTACATTCAATGCCGGGTGTTATGAATTACCGGATAAAGAAGGACAAGTTTACTCCACCGCAACACAAAAGGAAGTAGTCGCTGAAGACCACATTCTGCTGGAAGACGATGTTGAGTTTACGGCATCGGGCAGCGGTCAGGCAGATTTGCGGATAGAGGCATTGCCTTTTGAAGTTGTTGCCTTTGAAAATGATCTCTCTTCAATCAAGAAGTATCACAAGTTTGAGCTGGGTATAAGTATTCCTGAAAAGTATATCGACGATATTCAAAATTTTTTAGACCAATCTGGATCCCCTCAACTGAACCCTTATTTATCGGATGAAGTTGAAATCACGGCTCTGTTTGAAACTCAACTTCTAGGAACTAATGATACGGCATACAGAAAGAGACAAGCCTTTTTTACTCAGGAATATACACGTGATGTCTCTGGTTTTGATAGCCTTTACAACCACCCTTACCAATCTAGTAATTACTTTTATTGGGACCCCGATGATCAATATGGTGGTTATTACAACGGTGTACAGTATCAAGAGTTGGGAGGAAAATGGACCCCAGAAAGCACCAATTATCCCTTTCGGGTTCGTTTCGCACCACCGTTTACCGGAACATGGAGTTGTAAAATTATTGTTGATATAAAAAACGGCACTGATATTTATGAGACACCACATTTTACATTTGAGGTAATCAACTCCAACAAAAAAGGCTATCTTAGAACTGGTAAAAATGAGCATTTTTTTACTAGAGGAGGCAAAACATTTATGCCTGTGGGCTTAAACAACATGACACCTATCGACCAAGGTCCCCCTTTAAAAAAGGGTACAGCGAAAGATGAAAAAATTATTAATTTACCTCTGCGCTATGCTGTAACACCGCCAATTGCTGTATATGAACAGTATCTCAGGAATATAGATACATTAGCCATGAATGGTGTTAATTTTTTCCGCATGATGATGAACCCATGGGCATTGGATTTCGAATACGAAAAGCTCGGCGATTATACAGAACGCCAACACATCGCCAAAGAAATGGATTTAATTCTTGAAAAAGCTGAGGAGCACGATATGCTCATAAATTGGAATTTATCGTATCATGCCCGTTTCTCTACTGATCTTTTTGGTATAGATATGTGGGACTGGATACCCAATAATTCTGGTTCACAATTTGATGATGGAGATATTTATAAATCGGAGCTGAACCTTGGGGATGTTAGTGAATTTTTTACAGACAGCCAGGCGAAATATTATTGGAAAGAACGCTTACGGTATATTGTAGCGCGTTGGGGATATTCACCGAATATAGGTATGTTTGAACACCTCAATGAAATCAACGAGGTCGGTAATGCTACGTATCATGTTCCTGGTCCGGTGATTACACAATGGCATAAAGAGATGAGCGATTACTTAAAAGATGAGTTGGATATACAACAACTAGTAACTGTAAGTTATACGTTGGAGGTGGATACGCAAAGCGATTTGTCCTATTGGTTAGATAATGTTGATGTAATTAACGTAAACAATTATAATTACAAAACACAGAATGTTCATCAATATCACCGTGCAGAAATCCCATACAAAATTGATGAGCGCGGAGATCTATTCAACAATGGAGATTGGGTGTGGGGTAATTATAACAAACCTTTGTTTTTCAGCGAAACTGGTGCTCATGAAGTCTGGAATTGCGATAATGGAATAGAGTCGAGACGAAATATGTGGCAAAACATGTTCTGGGGAGTCGCCGGCGCCCTCGATTGGCAGCAAAAACGCGTTGACCCGGAAGTCCGCGACTTGTCCATCTACCAGCGCGTAGCTGAATTTGTGGACGGCGTACCGCTCGACGAAGAAAACTGGCATTCGGGGATGGTCAAGATAAACAAGTTCGACAATAATAATTTCTGGAGGTACAAAAAAAACTACCACGACGACTGCATCCGCGATGATGAAACAGCTGATGTGGTTTATTTGCGCTCTGGGGATAAAGAAAAAGCTTTTGGGGTGATTACGAATAGGAGGGCGAATTATTATACATTAGGGAAAGAGGAATGTGTGGAAGATTCCGAAAATTTACCTGCTCCCGAGCATTCGGATTCAACTGAAATTGGGTTTACAAATTCATTACAAAATTATGGTTCTGTTTCCCCAAGCAATTTTAACAACCGTCTACGTCTCCGCAATATGAAGTTGGCCAAAGAATACAAAATCAAATACTACAGTCCTTATGACTTAGTTAACTCTATTAAAGAAGAAACCCGTTGGGGCCCAAAACTTACTTTAGAATTTCCGGACATGGATACGTTAAATATTATTTTATTTGAGGCTTTTAGAATGGGAGAAAGCTTTAAAAGTATGCAAACTGATACGACTAATTCAAAGGATCCGATAACAAAAACACCTCACAAAGAAAAAAAGGATAAAGTGAAAATTTACCCCAATCCAAATGATGGTAATTTCGTAGTCTTTATCGAAAGCATAAGCACAATAAAGGCAATTCAAATTACGAATAATCTTGGAAAAATTGTTGATAAAAAGTCTAAAGTAGTAAACGAAAATCAATACAATAAATCAAATTTCAACTCGGGAATCTATTTTGTTGAGGTTGTTTATGAAAACATGGTTGTTCGAAAGAAAATAGTTGTGAATTAATCTCTATTAAATATGAAGTTTTTATATAAAACGATATTAATGACTTTTATTTTATTGAATTGTTTATACACTTTTGGACAATGGAATATTCAAACAGGCTATGATTTTGGTGTTATAAGGTTTCCTAATTTACCAGAGCTTATTGGTCAAGATATAAACAGAAAAACAAACTTTAATTTTTTACACAGATATAACTTGCTTGGAGAATACAAATCCCCCAACAATCTAGTTACATCATTGAATTTTGGTTTTGACAATTACCGAAATAAATTTGATTATACAACAACAAGCACTTTTGAAGGAGGTTGTAAAAAAAGGACAAATATAAACGAATATTTTGCCACTATAAATACGTTAAGATTTGACTTTTCTTTAGGTTATGCTTTTAATCTATCAAATAAATCTAGTATAGTTTTAAAAGGGAATTATGGATTGTTTATTATTGCTAACCATAAAATATTCAAATCATCAAGAGTCGTTATTGAGGTAAATAATTGCATGAATTATATAGAAACCCAGGATAATGTGATGTTAGATTTTATAAATTTAAATCAGAAATACGGTGATGGTTTAAAAATTGGATGGAATCAAGTATCTATTTCAGCTGAGTATCGGTATAAAATTAATCATTTGAGTTTAAATGCTTACACTGCTTTTAGTCCTATGTTTGATAAAGAATTTATAGCTAGTACGACAGGAAACTCTAAAAATTTAATATTTATACTCGGTCTTCGCATTGGTTACACTCTCCAATCAAAAAATAAGGAAAATGAAAATTAAACTTTTATACACCTTACTAGGCCTTGTGGTTATAACAACAAGCTGTCAAAAAGACTTAAATGGTAATGCCATTACTGTAGATGTCACTACAAATGACACATTAATTTTTTTACGATTTTACGAACGTTGTGATTCAGGGCCAAATGGGATGCCATCAGGTTCATACAGTTTCTTTAATAACCAAGGAAGCGGAAATTATTCTATTTCAGTTGAAGAAGGTTATCAAAATAATTGTTTTATGGTTGCTGGAGCTATTGCTGCCAATAATGACAGCACAGGGAAAACAGTTTTAAACATCAATGCTTTCTACACAAATGAAGGAAATGTGGTTGGTTTTAAAGAACTCGAACTTAAACGTCCGCATGACGAATATCAAATAAGGTATGAATTTCAGGCAGATACATATTTGGAGAATTAGGTGGCGCAACATGTATTTAACATATCATCTCAATTTGATATCAACAGCAATGACTGTCTCCTCATCAGAAATATGAAGTTCGCCAAAGAATACAAAATTAAATATTACAGCCCTTATGATTTAGTTAACTCAATTAAAGAAGAAACTCGCTGGGGACCGAAGTTAACTTTAGAGTTTCCTATTATGGATACAATGGACGTCATTTTATTTGAGGTTTTCCGTATGGGAGATAGTTTTAAAAGTTTGACCAATGATTCAACCAATAGAGAGGCAAAACCATCAAGACCTTCCAAAGTTGAGTCGACTGATGAAGTTGTCGTCTATCCCAATCCCAATGATGGAAGCTTTACGGTGAAACTACAAAGGTCTACTGATGTGTGGAATTCCTACAAAAAATGTGACTATTTTTATTAGGCCGCATTATTAATTAAATTTTCTAATTCTAACTGCATTTCCAATGGTGTTTTATATCCCAATGTTGAATGAATTCTTTTGGTATTGTACCAACTTATATACTCAATTAGACATGCGTTTAGTTGTTCCTTTGATGTAAATCTATATCTGTTAGTACATTCATGTTTAATCGTCTTAAACAAGCTCTCAGCAGTTGCATTGTCCCAACAATTTCCTTTCCTACTCATGCTTTGACTGATTTTTATATTTTCTTGAAGCATTCTAGTAATTTTGTTTGCAGCATATTGAACTCCTCGATCTGAATGAAAAATGAAGTTAGCCTTTGTTTTTCTTGTACTTATAGCTGAAATCCAAGCTTTCCAAACAGTATTTTCAACGGTCATATCCTCACTCAATGACCAGCCAATAATTTTTCTGTCCGCTAGATCCATAATGGTTGTAAGATAGTTCCAATCGTCTTTGACACGGATATATGTAATGTCTGAGACCCATTTTTCGCCTATTCTCTGGCTTTCAAAATCTCTATTTAATACATTCTTAGCGATTGGATAAGAGTGATCTGACTTGGTTGTTACCACAAATTTTCTTTTTAAAATGCTGCGTAATCCCATTTCTTTCATCAAAACTGCAACGTAAGATCTAGAATAAAAAAGTTCTTCTCGCTCTAACATCTTCTGAATACGAGGACTACCATAAATCTCTCTGTTTTCTTTAAATATTTCCCTTATTCTATTCATTAGGTGAGTTTTAGATGTTTTTGTCTTGACAGCGTCTTTATTATTAAGCCAATTGTAATAGGCATTTTTACTGATTTTCAAACAATAACACATCTTCTCAACAGGATATAGTTCTTTGTTTTTTAACACAAAGTCATATTTTAACTGTCGCTCTTGGAGAAGATGCTCACCGCCTTTTTTAATATATCACGTTCCATTTTTATGTCACGAAGCTCTTTCTTTAATCGACTTAATTCAACCTCCGAAGCACTTGGCTCTCGTTTCTTTGATAGATCGCCATTCTTCTGGTCGTACTCTCTACGCCAACGTCTAATTGTATTGCCTTGGACATTATACTCTTCACTGAGATCACCCACACTTTTGCCTGATTGTAGCAATTCTACTACAGTAGTTTTAAATTCATTGTCAAATTTTCTTCTCATAATACAAAGTTATAGTTTTCGGACTATATAAATCCGTCACAACAAATGTAGACACTCCATAACTATAACTTTTCATATCAACCCATTTATTTGATTCGACATCCTTTTGCCGTGGTAAATTCGCAGTTAAAACATGGTGCCTGGAATGGTACTTTTTCGAAATTTATTATTCCAAACACACCTTACAATGATATTTATCAAAAGCATCGTTCTTTTTTAAGTACAATTACAACCCAAGAAGAAGCATTGGTTGCCCAATGGTGTTTGAGCAATGCTGTACCGTTGAATCATTCTGAAAACAATACCAGATGGATCACCATCAATTATGAGGACCTCGTTATGAATCCGGAAAGGAATATCAAGAGAGTTTTATCTTCCTGGAATTTGGTTTTCGATCTTTCCCTTATTGACTTTCAAAAAAATAGTGTAACAACCAAAGGCAGTAGTCCTGCGTCTACGTTAAAAAGGATTTCAAGTTGGAAAGAACAATTATCTAAAAGTCAGCTTGATAAAATGGCTCGCGTTCTTGATTATTTTCAAATAGAGGTTTATTCTAAAAAGTCAGCTATGCCCGATATTGTTTATAAATAGATAGGTATTGGAGCCATTTACATCATTAAATGCTTTAATGTGGCGTAAAAAGTTCTATTCAGAAATACCTTTTTATTTGCTCTTATGGCCAGTTTGAGGTAGTTTTTCGCTTCGCGTTTGTGCTTATTTAAAGCTAAATCTACTGCTAGGATCAAGTAGTTCTTCATTAAGAAATAAGAAACTTTATTGCCCAAGAAGTCAGTGACTTGCTGGTTGGAAGTGGTATAGTGAATGAATTTTTCAAAACGATGGATGAGTTTGGTGGCATCAGCCATTGTTGAGACACTTCTTTCATCATGTACGATTAGTGCCCATGTTATTTCTTTATCAGTATGAAATGTGTATTGACTTCCTAAACGCAACCACAACTCATAATCTTCACTAGCAGTAAGTTCTCGGTCTTCATTAAATAAATTCTCTAGTGCTATATCTTTTCGAACAACAACAGCATTACAGGCAAAAAAATTCCCTTTATAAAGTAATTCATTAACGTCGTTAGGAATAATTTCAACCGAGATCTCTTTGTTGTTAGTGTTCAAGTAATGATGTGATAAAGCAACCAGTTCTGGCTCACTCTCCTTTACAATAATCTTATTTGCTACTTCTAAGTAGTTAGGATACATGATGTCGTCAGAATCAAACCAAAGCACATATTTTCCATGGGCGTGTTGCGTACCAAAGTTTCGAGCAGCCGCTCTTTCTGCATTGTTTTTTTTAAAATACTTTACCCTTTTGCCATATTTTTGATCAATAAGGTCTTCTGTGTTATCTGTACTTCCATCATCTATAACAATTAGCTCAAAATTCGTGAAGGATTGTGATAAGATGGTGTCTATAGTTTTTCCTATTAAATGTGCTCGGTTGTAGGTAGGTACAATGATGGAGAATTTGGGCTTCATAGAAAAATCTAGCTTGTTTTAACTGTTAAAATAAAAAAACATTTAATTGAAAGCTTAAAGATTCTATGTAAAACGAAAACTTTAGTTGATGCACTTCTCTTGTCAGCTTAAAAGGCAGTACATAGCTTGAAAACAAATTATGTAATAAGTAGCTATTTCGAAGTTAATATATTTATGAATTGGAAACATAGCTAATAGATGTTCAGTTTTCCTAAAAACCAGCTAATATGTTTATTATATTCATAAAAATGGACATATATCATATTCTTGTTTCATACACCTTTTATTACTTTTATTAAGCTTTAAGAGCAGTATACAAATTTGAATCATCCCATTATTATAAACTTGATTTAACATATAGATTTTTACTATTTTTACCTCATGCACAAAACAATCATTGATGCCAATAAAAAAAACCTACTCCCTAATTTTCGGGAACTTTATCAGTATAGGGATTTGTTTCTCACTTTGACTTATAGAGATTTTCGTGTGCGCTATGCTCAAACGACCATTGGCTTTTTGTGGGCAATACTGCAACCTGTTGTTACACTGTTGATTCTTTCTTTAGTTTTTGGTCGTTTTGTGGGTGTTGAAACGGAAGTACCTCATATTTTATTTACAGTAGCCGGAATGAGTGTATGGAGTTATTTTTCTTATGTAATGACCAACTCGGGAAATTCAATCATTACGAGCCAGAATATGGTGAAGAAAATTTACTTTCCGAGGATTATCATTCCGCTTTCCAAGGCTGTAGTTGGTTTTATTGACTTTGGTGTGGCCTTGGTAATAATGGTGGTTTTGATGATTTATTACGGTGTGAGTCCGTCGCCCTATATTTGGCTGGCTCCAATTTTCATCATCGTTGGGGTATTAGCTGCTTTGAGTGTAGGTATTTGGTTGAGCGCGTTGACCGTGCGTTATCGCGATTTTCAGCATGTTGTACCCTTTTTGGTTCAGATAGGGCTATACATCACACCCGTGGCTTATCCTGCTGAATTTGCAGCTAAAAATTTGCCAGAATGGGCGAGCACTATTTTTTATTTGAATCCTATGGCAGGTGTAGTACAAGGTTTTCGGTGGTCAATGTTTGGAGAAGAAGCTCCAGGCCCCTTGCTATTTGTTTCTTTTGGAATGATAATTATTCTCTTTATCACCGGATTGCTTTATTTTAATAAGGTGGAAGGCGAAATGGCAGATTATGTTTAAGTAATTGCAATATGCCGCTTCCCTCGGTACAATACTTTCCTTTCGTTGCACTTCAGTCAGGATCACTCGGTCCGCTCACGTTCTGTTTAATGAGATGTGTTTTTCTATAATATTGGTTAGATAGCGAACTAATTAAAATGTAGAAATTTTATATCTGAATAATTCATACTTACCAAAATGGTAAGCTGACCGAGTGAAATTTCGGAATGCGATGGAGAAATTTTGTATCGAGGGAAGCGGTATTAATATTCTTCACCTATGTTAACCCAGAAAGAAACCACCCAACATGTTCAATAGTAAAAAATTGTTGAACGCATTATAAGTTGATCTTCAAAAACTGAACAGGAATAACAAACACGTCCACTAAATCTCTTCAAATCGCCGTATAGTTGAGAACACCCACTTCACGATGTTTATTTGGAGCAAAATAAAAAAAGCCGACCCTTCCGAGCCGGCTCTGGATTGAGTTAAATTGGTTTATCGTTTGACAAATTTACTGATCGCAGCTTCACCAGTGGATTGCTGTATGCGAATAAAATAAACGCCATTGTCCAGGGCACTTACGTCAAGGGAAGTTTCTTGTGAAGAAGAGCGTTGCGAGAGCACTTTTCTTCCGCTGGACCCGAGAATCTCGACCATTTCTGCGGTGCCATTTTCCAACTTGACAGTGATCTTGCCGTGTGCCGGATTTGGGTAAATCATGACTTTATTAGCAGTTTCCGCTTTCACGGATGCCGGGTTGTCGTGAACCAGATCATAACGCTGATTGTCTAAAACTCCACGCATCAAATCAACCTGACCCTGCGTAAAACTATTCTGGCACGTTTCGGCTGAGTAATCCATGTAATTTTCAATCATGTCGGGTAAGTCCAAGCCCTGAATGGTATCCACGCATGTGTTTTTGGTGTCATCGCAATCCTGTTGAGATTGATCTTCTGCATTGGGTGTATCGTCGATACCATCCTGCTCATTACAGTCACCATCACCCCAGATGTGGCGTAAACCGAGATAGTGTCCTACTTCGTGCGTTGTCGTTCGCCCCATCACCGTAACGGGACCTTGTCCAGCGTCTAGGACATTAGGGTTATTCGAACCAAAGGCTTGATATTGAATAACAACTCCATCAATAAGGTTGGGGTTACTGTTAGGAGGCCAATTGGACAAGCTGTCGGGTGGTGTTGCATAACCCAATAGAGCAGTTGTATTAAAGACTTCCATGTTGCACACCCAAATATTTAAATAACGACTCTGGTCCCACGGGTCGTGGCCACCTTCTGTTGTTTGTTTCACTTTTTCAAGTTCACTAAAATCACCTGAAATCAAGCCAATATCACCAAATGTTTCTTGTGATGTCTCTGTGCGCGTAATGCCCGTTGTTGGATCTCCCTGTGGATCGATTTGTGCCAGTCTGAATTCAATATTAGGACTGCCTTTTACAATATCAAAATCCGATCGCATATTAGATGTGTCTGGATTCTGACGTTGAAAATCTTCATTTAAGGTTTCAATTTGGCGTAAAATCACACTGTCTTCCAGATTTTGATCTTGTGTATTATGGACCACATGGACAACCACAGGAATGGTGAGAAGCGTTGATTTCTCTGTTTTTGTTAGCGGTGCATGTTTGGCTAACTCAAACTGCTCATTCACATGAGAAGCATAACCAGGTGTTATTTCGTCCTGATATTCAATAGCTTTGTGCGACATGCAACGCTCTATTTCCGATACATCCTGTCCGTAAAGGAAAGAGGTAATGAATAATGGAATAAATAATAGTTTCTTCATAGTAATTGGATTTGTTCCCAAATTACAAAGTGGATTAGTGAGAAAAGCCGATTTTTTGACTAAATGTCACATAAATTTATGAGCGGGGATCACTCGTCTTGATCTGTTGATTTATCGGAGGGCTTGGAAGCGAAATAGACTTTTTGTCGAATGAGTACCATGATGACACCAACGGAAATAGCTGCATCTGCAATATTCCAAATGGCGGGGAACACTTGAGATCCACCGAGCCATGGCACCCAGCTTGGCCACGTGGCATCAAACTGAAACATATCCACCACATTACCGAATAAAAAACCAGTATTCCGAACTTCTACCTCCTCCGTATAACCATAGTAAGAACAATCCATCCAATTTCCTGAACCTTGAAGTTGATTAAATCGAATGCAGGGGTCAAAATAATCGGCAAAGAGAAAATCATAAAACATGGAATCGATGAGGTTTCCCGCTGCCCCTGCCAATATAAGGCCAGTCACCACCAAAAACTCGATACTTACCCGCTCGCGAATCTGCTTGATAATGTAGTAAGTGATTGCAATAATCGCTGCTACGCGGAACAAGGAAAGAATGAGCTTACCCCAGATACCTCCTCCGAGCGTTGCCCCGAAAGCCATACCTTGATTTTCCACGTAATTGAGTTTAAACCAATCACCCAAAATGGAAATACTCGGGTCATCATAAGAAAAACTCGTCTTCACCCATATTTTGACAGCCTGATCTACGATCAGTATTAAAAGTACGACCCCAAAGGTGATGAGATAGCGTTTTTTCAATGTCGTTGCTGATTATGAGTTTTGTTGATTCTTGGCCTCAATACTCAATGTTGCATGAGGAACGAGCTTTAGGCGCTCTTTTCGGATCAATTTACCAGTGACACGGCAAATACCGTATGTTTTGTTTTCAATCCGAACCAACGCATTATTGAGACTCTTGATAAACTTTTCCTGACGTGCAGCCAACTGCGCCATTTCTTCGCGAGAAAGCGTTTCTGAGCCATCCTCCATCATGTTAAATGTACGTCCTGTATCGTCAGTTCCATGGTCATCCTTATGAGACAATGAATTCTTGAGCATGGTCAGGTCTTCCTGTGCTTCTTCTAATTTCGACGTGATAATATCTTTAAACTCTTGTAGTTCTTGATCTGAATACCTTGTTTTTTCTTTTGCCATCTTATTCGAGGTGTTTGTTGTATCTAAAATCAGAATGAACAAATATAATCGAATTTCGTTTTTATTCAATACCTTTTATGATTTAGGAAAAAGTATTTTTGCACAACGATATGACGAGCAACAACCAAGATATTATTAAGGCATTGCAATGGCGCTATGCAGTTAAACAGTTTGACGCTTCGAAAAAGTTAACAGAAGAGCAATTAAAGCGATTGATGGAAGGATTGCAACTAACACCTACGTCGATGGGGTTGCAGTTGATGAAATTTATTGTTATCTCAAATCCTGAACTTAAAGCGAAGATTACACCTATTGCCTTTAATCAGCCACAGGTGGAACAATGTTCTCACCTTTTCGTACTCTGTCGCAAACACACGGTTACTGAAAAAGATATTTCCAGTTTTGTTGATCGTACCGCGTCAACTCGAAATATTGAGACGGATAGCCCAACGATGGTTGGCTTTGAAAAAATGTTGTCGAGTAGCTTGAATTTACCCGATCCGCAACAAAAAGCATGGATGGAGAATCAAGTCTATATTGCTTTGGGTAATTTTTTAACGTTGTGCGCGGCGGAAGCGATCGATGCTTGCCCAATGGAAGGATTTGATCGTCCAAAACTCGATCGTTTACTCGAACTGGAACAAGATGGTCTGAACGCGGTCGTAATGTGCCCTGTTGGCTTTCGATCATCAGAAGATAAGTATAGCGAGGTAAAAAAAGTGCGCCGTCCACTCCATAATTTAGTAGAAGAACGATAAAAATAGTATTGATGAACAATTTTGATTATTACAATCCGACTAAAGTAGTTTTTGGTAAAGGAACGCATGAAAAACTGCCGAAAGAAATAGCGCAGCATACCTCAGGGAAAAGAATATTATTGACCTACGGTGGAGGCAGTATTAAAAAAAATGGTGTTTACGATAGTGTCATTGATGCGCTTCAGGACTATAAAATCGTAGAGTTTGGAGGGATCGAACCAAATCCCGAATACGATACGCTCATGGAGGCGGTGGAGCTAGCCAGGGAACAATCGGTGGATTTTGTTCTCGCTGTTGGGGGAGGCTCTGTTATTGACGGTACAAAATTTATAGTCAGTGCTGCAAAATATGAAGGAGAACCATGGGATGTCTTGGCGCAGAAAGAAGGATTCAGCTTTAGAGAAGCCCTGCCTTTTGGTACTGTTCTAACCTTGCCGGCAACGGGATCGGAAATGAACTCGGGCGCCGTTATATCGCGAAGTGACCGCAAAGAAAAACGGACGATGGGTGGGGCTCAAACTTTCCCTAAATTTTCGTTTTTAGATCCAACTGTTGTGGCTACTTTACCCCACCGACAACTAGCAAATGGTATTACGGATGCCTTTATGCACACGCTGGAGCAATACCTTACATATCCCACAGATAATTTACTGCAAGAACGAATTGCAGAAGGAATTTTGTCTACGTTGATCGAGATTGCACCACGTGTAATGAATGACCCATCGGATTACAAAGCAGCCAGTAATTTAATGTGGTGTGCGACGATGGCATTGAACGGTACGTTGCGAGCTGGAGTCGCTTACGACTGGTCAACACACATGATAGGGCACGAGTTAACTGCTTTGCATGGAATCGATCATGCGCGAACGTTAGCGATTATTGCTCCGAACCTTTATCGGGTAAAATTCGAAAACAAAAAAGATAAATTGATTCAATATGGTCAGCGCGTTTTTGGCTTGGACGGGTCTTGTGCTGAAGAGGCTATCTTGCGCACAAAAACATTTTTTGAGTCACTGGGTATTGAAACACAAATTTCCGACTATACGGATGGTGCTGAGAAAACGCCTCAGATCATTGAAGAGCGTTTTGATGAACGCGGTTGGAAAGGAATTGGTGAGCGAGGTGATCTCACACCAGCAGAGGCTAAGTCAATCGTGGAAATGAGTATGTAGTGCCATGTTTGGCTTAAATCAACCGTTTTGGTTTACTGAAGAGCCCGATGAAGCGACCGTTCGCTTGTTAAAGTCGGTTACGCTCGGATCAAATGGTGCGCGCTATCGTCATTTAGGAATAGAACACCGCATTCACCAATTGTATCGCCCCTTATTTGTCAGTATAGTGCGTCGCGATCGCGTATTAGCCAATGCAACTTTTTGTCGGAGAGCATCCAATTGGTACGTGCGCTATTTCGCTTTTGATCAGCTATTACAAGCGAGATCAATGCCCGTTTCTAATATCCGTCAAACGAATGGATTAAAGTGGAAATTAAATGCTTTTTTTGATAATGCACTGTTGGATCCAGCTGGTCCTCAGTCTTTCTATGCTTATATCGACCCGCGAAATGAACGTTCCCTGAACATGAGTGCTAATTTTGGGTTTACTAGTGCTGCAAAAATAGCTACCCAAACCTTTAGCCGATTAAGACCAAAAAACCACTCCGTGGAAGTCATCGATGATCTCACAAAAATAAAAAAATGGATCTCCAATCGCTTTGGCGATCGTCCTTTTTTTCACGATTATCAAACGCTGAATAACACGCCGTTCTATGTCTTGAGAGAAAACGGTGAAATTGTCGCCTTCGCAAAAGTACACCGCGCTTCTTGGCAGATAGAACGGCTTCCCGGAAAAAACGGAGCTCTTTTGACACGCCTCGTTCCTTTTATTCCAATAGTAAATCGCATCATTCAACCAGCACATCATTGTTTTGGAGTAGTTGATGCTGTTTGGTCAAAGAACAATGACAAACGCTACTTATCACATCTTTTTGAAGGCATCTTAGCGCGAGAGAAGGTGCATGTTTTACATTGGTGGGTGGATCATAAAGACTCGCTATATCGCTCGGCTAGAAAAACGTTAAATTGGGGACTCCTTCACAAGATCAATGGCGTCCATAATGTGGATTTGGTTGTCAAAACAAAGGAGCAATTAATCGTAGATAAACCCGTTTTTGTTTCAGGTTTTGATTTTATTTGATAGAATTACAAGATTTTTTGTAACCTATTACTATTCATCTGCATCTTATTGGTGTAGAATCAAAATTTAGAAGAAGATGGATGTAGTATCATTATTAATCCCTATTGCTTTGTTTGCTATGGTTTTTGGAATTGTGTATGTCGTCATCACGGCCAGTCATCGTCAAAAAATGGCTATGATTGAGGCAGGTATGAATCCCAAGGACAAAAAAGACGGGGATGACAGTCAGTGGAGTAGCGGTTACCTTTTTGTATTTGTTCCCCTAGGGATTATACTCGGAAATGTCCTGGCGCACTTCACCGACTTTTTAGACGCTGGTGAACTGGGTTTGTTAGGGGCATTCCTTTTTGGAGGCCTCGGTTTATTAATTGCCCGAAGTCAGAATGAGAAAAAGAAACGAAACGGTGGAGGATAAGTCCAGCAAAGAAATGTTGTTGATTCGCGCCGTGATTGACGGGGATAAAAACGAGTTTGCAGCTATCGTTGATAGGTATAAGGATATGGTTTACAGTATTCTATTCCGTATGGTAAATGAACATGAAGAAGCTAATGACCTTGCTCAGGAAGTGTTTATAAAAGTGTACAGGAAACTGCAACAGTTTAAAGGAGACGCCAAGTTGTCGACCTGGATTTATAAAATTGCCTATTTTGAGGGGCTCTCCTACCTGAGAAAGCACAAACGATGGAACAACAGCTCCTACCAAGTTGAAGTAGAGAGCGAAGAGAACATGGAAAAGGATTGGGCTGTTGATGCATTGCAAGAACACGTTACCGAATGTATATATGCATTAAAACCTATGGAACGCACGGCAATCACCTTGTTTTATCTCGATGAGTTGGCCGTAAAGGAAGTTGCTGATATTATGAATATCACTGAATCTTACGTAAAAGTCACCGTGCATCGCGCTAAGAAAAAACTGAGACAACGGATCAAAAAAGAATATTATGAAGAAGCGAGAGGATGAAAAATGGAAGAAAGCCGTACTCTATGATTTTGAAAAGCCTACACATAGCGGTTTTACAGAAGATATAATGCAAATCATTGAACGGCAGGAACAGTCTGTTCGACCAGCGCCGTTGATTAGTTCAAAACAATGGGTTTTTGTTGGGTTTATGCTTGGTTTGATCACCCTACTTGTGTTTATTGCAGAATATAAGTGGGATCTCAATTTCGAATCGATCCATAAATACAGCGAAAAACTCATCACACTATTAATTGAACAATCTTCCATGTTATGGATAGCCTTATCGCTGGTGACCGTATTTTTTGTCTATTTATTATTCCAAGACAGAAAAGGACATGTATAATCGTGGCGGGATGAGGTAAAGTAGTGTTAAGATAGTTACTTTTCAAGCGTTATAGTGCGCTCAACTTCGTTGAAGGGACCTTTAATAAAATTCTTCTCACTATCCACAAGGCGGAGTGAAATGGTTGTTTCACCCATTGGAAGCCCTTCAATGGCATAAGGAGCCCAGTCGTCAAGGATAAATTCTTCGTCGTTAATTGTAACAATGACGTGATGACCATCTTTTGAAAGATCTGTATTGACTAGAAAGAAATCGAGCAGCACCTTTTTTGTATCTTCTCCCGAATAGGTTCCTTTAGGTCGGCTGTAAAAGAGATGAGGGGCATCAAAATCAACGTTCATTTGCTGGTCTTCTGTTGGATTCCCTACGCGGAACTTTTTTAAGGTATATGCATTTTCATGCTTTACGGCCATGTGGTAGGAGCGCGATAAAAATGCCAAAAGTACATGATCGCCTACGGGAAGTTCTTGGGTAAAGGATTTATCGTATTTGGCTCCATAAGGTCCGTTGTTGAGAATGAAGTGAACGTGTTGTCCTTTAGAGGAGTTAGCCAATTCGAGCTCATCCGCATCAGTTGTTTGTTCTTTTAACGTATAATTTTCAACATTGAACTGAAATTGATGTTCACCTTCAGACAATTCCTGTTCGCGGGGCCGAACCAATGTGAGTTTTGCATCGGGAAATTTTTTAAAGGACTCGATTTTTGTTAACGTAATGTCTTTTTCCTGTTCCTCCGCTAGTTCTTCTCGTTGATCGCTGACTTTCGCATCGCTTTCATTGTTGCAGCTCAACAAACCGCTTAGCAGCAGAGAAAGAATAAGAAATTTCATTGGATTCATGATAAACGTTTTTAAAGAATTTATTGTCGCTAAAACAATCTGCTTTCAGAAAAGTTCAGACTTTCGCGTAAAGTATACCATGTTTACTTCAACGACGCTGATGCCTTCAAGGTTAATGCTCAAAATATACTCAAACATTAATTTACCATCAAGAACGAAACGTACATATTCAGCTGGTTAACATCCGGTAGAACTTTTAATGAATCTTTCTTACCTTTGAACAAATCCGATTCATGTCGCAATTTAAATTTATACACGCCGCAGACCTCCACATAGAGAGTCCTTATAAAGGTGTGAGCCGGTTGAATGACGCGCTCGGAAAATCGCTCGTTGAACATGGTATTCAGGCCTATGAAAAGCTGATTGAAACGGCCTTGGATGAAGCGGTTGATTTTTTGCTCATAGCTGGTGATAGTTTTGACAGTGAGTCGGGAAGTTTAAGTGCACAATATCGTTTTGTCCGTGGTTTGGAGCGGTTGCGAAAAGCAAATATTCCTGTTTATATCATATGTGGTAATCATGACCCTCTTAACAGTTGGTCTAGTCATTTAGAATTACCAGACAACGTCTTCCGTTTCGATGCTGAAAAGGTACAGCAATTCTCTGTCAATAAAAATGGAAAAACAATCGCCGAAATTTACGGGGTAAGCTTTGGTGAAAAAGAAGAGTTTGACAATCGGGCACAGGAATTTAAGCGTAATGATAATGCACCTTTTGCGATTGGTATGCTGCATGGAACGATTGCCGGAAATGAAGTTCACACGCCATATTGTCCTTTTGATATGGATACGCTAAGAGCATCCAAAATGGATTATTGGGCACTCGGACATATTCACAAGCGGGAGGTTTTGCATGAACAACATCCAATGGTCGTTTATCCGGGCAATATTCAGGGACGTCATTTCAACGAAACGGGTGTAAAAGGATGTTCTTTGGTTCAAGTCGATCACGGAAAAATTACTAATCACTCCTTTATTCCGCTTTCCGATATCGTTTACAAATATAAAACGCTGGATGTATCAGGCGCTGAAAGTTTTGCCGATTTTATGCTCAAACTGGAAACGCTTCAATCAAACCTGGATACAGACAGATCGTATTTGTTGCGTTTGAAATTGACAGGAAAAACAAACTTACACAGCAGCTTTTCGAATCTTTCGGAAATGCAGTCATTATTGGATGAATTAAACAATGAAAACAATTACCGACAGCGCTTCGTGTTTATTGATAAATGTATTAATGACACCCTTCCTGAAATTGACCTGGAAGCCCGCAAGGCATCTTCTGATTTTATAGGTGATCTCATTCAGCGTTTTGAGAGCTATGAGGAAGATCCGTCACGACTTCAACAACTAAAAGATGAGTTGCTGGACGAACTGGCGAGCTCTAAAGTTGGTCGCGCATTGTCTAACGCCAACATCACAGAAGAGCTAGACGCAGAAGTGGATGAACTAATTGCTTCAGCCAAATGGAAAGCCATTGATGGTCTGCTGAAAAATCAACGAGAATCATGAAAATAGACCGTTTACATATTGATGGTTTTGGCGTTTTTCATGACAAACATATCGATGGATTCACCGAAGGAATCAATATACTTTATGGCCCGAATGAAGCAGGGAAATCAACTTTGCTCGATTTTATACGGTTTACACTTTTTGAATATCCGCGATTTCATGACGAACGACGTCCGCCACTCAATGGAGGGAATCACGGTGGTAAACTCTTCCTTAAAGACAACACAGCGAACCCTTTTTCGATATACCGTAATGGTGACGGCAAAGAAGTTCGCTTTGAATACAATGGAGAGGTTTCTGAAAATTTACAACACTATCGGCAGCTCATTGGAAATGCATCCATCGATTTGTACAAAAATGTTTATGCCATTACGCTTGATGAATTGATGCGCGTCGATCAATTGAATGAATCGGGAATGGAAGATCGGATTTTTAGTATGGGAATGGGGCTTGCTGGAGTAGATTTTGGTCAGTTTGAAAATGAGCTCGTTCAGCATGCCGATAGTTATTTTAAGACAAGGGGACGCACACAGATATTGGTCGAATGCGTCAACGAGATCCATAAAAAAGAAGAAGCGATTCGGGTGCTGAGCAACAAGCTTGACGATTACAATCGTTTGTCTGAACAGAAAGAGCAGTTGCAGGCTGAACTTGGAAAGCTGAGTCAATTACGCGAAAATCTGAGTCGCAAAAAAAACAAATTTGCCGACTATTCAAGGGCTTATGAGGCTTTCGTCGACTATAAAACAGCAAGGGAGCAACTGATCAAACTAGGTGAATTGAAACAGCAACCGCTGGATATTAAAGAAGCCTATACGCACCATAAATCAAGTATAAGTGAGGATCAACAGTTGTTGCGGAAACTCAACCGATCGGTGGAGCAATTGGAAAACGAACGCGAAGCAATTCATTGGGACGCACGATTGGCAAATCACAGTCATCTTTTAGATTATTTAAAGTCCAACAGCAAACTTTACGAAGAGGCTGCTTTGAATAGGTCTAAGGCTATAGAAAAACGGTCGTCGGCTAAAAAAGAGGCAGCTACGATACTGCATCAGCTCGGTCATGGATTAACGGCAAAGGATGTGTTGGAGCTGAGCGGCACATTTGAATTACAATCTGCTGCCGGCATTGTTGTAGAAGAAACTTCGCGATTACAGCGTCAGCTCGAAACAGGGCGCGAAGCAGCGCGAAGGCTGGAACAGCGTTTACAGCAAGCCCGAGCAGCACGTGACCAAATTGTGCAAAAACAAAATGACCTGTCCATTGAAAATCCTGAGGAACGCAAAGAGGCCGACCAAAAACGCGTTGAGTGGGATACTAAGTTTCAACAAGCGTTACAATCAAGTGGGAGCAGGTCGAAAACGAACCAACTGCCATTCATTTTGGCGCTTATTTTTTTGGTAGTGGGTGGAATATTGTTTGCTATCCACTTCCTTGCAGCATTGATTGTAACTGGGTTGGCTGTTATTAGTTTGATAGTTGTGTTGTTGTCCAAAAGTTCAACAGCGAATAAAGTGAAGGAAGATCCTGTTGCCATTAATAAAAAGCTCGAGTCGTTGAAAACTGCCATTGAAAAATATGATCAACTACAGGAAGCGTATGATCAGTCAGTAAAGCAATTGAATCAGTACGGCCATGAACTAGAGGACGTCAATGAACAGGTAAAAGCACTCGAAAAAGATCAGAGTGCACATGATGACCAGTGGAAATGCGAATTGAGTGAACGCGGATTACCATCGACATTAGTGCCACAACGGATAAGTGATTTTTTAACGAATGTTGATGCCTATAAACGCCAGCACAAAGTGATTCAGGAAGCTGATCAGGCCGTTCGTTCCAATGAAGAGCATATGCATTCATTTGAAGAAAATTTGAAAGAAATTGAACCTGAAAAACAATTATTTGATACCGCAGCAATTTACGATTTGATTGCACGGCTGGAGGCGAACGAAAAAGCAGCTCAACAGCGCGAGCAATTGAGCCAGCAACTCAAAAAGGAAAACGAGGAACTGGAAACCGTAAATCAACGGTTAGCGGCAGTAAAACGAGCACAGGAGAAGTACTTGCATCAGGTTGGGGCATCTGATGAAACAGCTTTTTATACCCATTTTGAGCAACAAAAGAGATATGTCGAAGCAGATAAAGCACAGGCAAATGCAGCAGCTACGATTAAAACTATCTGTGGAGCAGATGAACTCGAAAATACACTCGAAGCGCTGGATGATTTTACGCCTTCTGAATTAGCGAGCAGAAAGGAGGCGACGGAGAGTGAATACGAAACGGTAAAGGAGCAGTACGATGAAATGAATAGGGAGCTTGCTTCAATTTCCGCCGATATTCGTCACATTCTCGAGCCGGACGAAATGTATGCCTTGCAAAACGAGAAAGAGAGTTTGCAACAGCAATTAAAAGATGCAACCCAGGAGTGGCTGTCAACTAAAATGGCGCTGAAGGTGCTGAATGAGAGTAAACAGCGTTATGAAGAGGAACGTCAACCAGAGGTGATCACCCAGACGCGCGAATACTTTAAAGCAATCACGGAAAATGCTTATGAAGACTTGAGAATTTCATTGAGCGAAAAGCACGTGAGTATCATTGACGCCCAGGAAAATGCTAAAACAGTAGAGGCACTTAGCAGAGGAACGCGTGAACAGCTTTTATTGGCTTTGCGACTGGGATTAATCGAAGAATATGAAAAAAACGCAGAACCGCTACCTGTGGCTTTAGATGATATCATGGTGAATTTTGATCTGCACCGTGCTGAAAACCTCGCTGATGTTTTGACCGATTTTGCGCGTCACCGACAAGTTATTCTATTCACCTGCCACGAACATACCCGAGACTTATTCAAAGCAAAAGGAGCCAATATTGTAGAATGGAGAGATTAGTGCTAAAAAAATACCTGACCGCATTGTTGTTACTGCCCTATTTCCTATTAGGTCAGCATAAATTCGCGAAAACGGATGTTGTCGATAGTATCTGGTCGCTAGAAAACCAATCCACTGAACAGAAACTGGGTGGTCTTTACGATATGTCTTGGGAACTTATAACTGTGGATGCTGATTTAGGAATTTTATATGCGAATCGATTGATTGATTCAGCGCAGGTGGCAGGTTTAATTCGTTTTGAAGCATACGGACATTCAACGAAAGCAGAATGTTATACCATGCTTGCCGATTATAAAAAGGCTATTGAGGAACATCAAAAAGCAAAAAATATTTATGATAAAATTGGCGATAAGCAAGGTCTTAGCGCTACGGCGATGAACATTGGTCACATTTACTATTTAATAGAAGAACATGAAATAGCACGGCGGTTTTTCAAGGAATCTTATGACTACGATCAAAAACTGAAAGATACGATTGGAATGGCGCAGGCTCTAAAAAATGAGGCTTCTTGCTATTATAGTCTCAGTCAGTATGACAAGGCACTGAACCGTTATCACCAATCACTCGACCTTATCGACGGTTATGAAACGACCAATATAATTTTAACTTCTGCCATTTACGGAGGGATTGGAGCGCTATACCTTCAAAAAGGGGAACACGATAAGGCGTATCAATCATTACTGCGAGCCACCAAGATTGATGAAATGCATGACATCAAACAAAGTTTAATTTCTAATTATAAAAACTTGAGCATATACCACGACACCTTAGAGAACCTCGATAGCGCGTTGTATTATGCGCGGTCTTCTTTTCAAATTGCAAAGAAAATCAACTCGTTTCATGGCATGCAATTTAGTGCAAAGCGCCTCTCAGAAGTTCACGAAAGGCTGGATAACCTTTCTGATGCATTAGATTATTACAAAATGTTTATCAAATACAGAGACAGTATTAAGAAAGATGAAAATATTGAAGAAGTCACGCGTCTGGAAGTACAACACCAATACGAACTGAAGGCAGCCAAAGACAGTATTCGCGTTAAAAAAGAAAAAGAAGCACTTAGTGCTGAAAAAGAGTGGGCCGAACGACTCAACTACTCCCTTTTCGGCGGTGGAGTTCTGGTTGTTGTTTTTACAATATTTCTTTACAATCGATATCGTGTCATCGGACAACAAAAAGTGACGATTGAAAAGCAAAAAACGGATGTAGAAAAGCAGCGCGATATTGCTAACGAGAAACACCGAGAAACGGAAAAACAACGCCAACTGGTTCAGGAAAAAAATGAAGAGATTATTGATTCTATCCAATATGCGCGAAGATTACAATCTGCTATATTACCCTCTGTGACTGATCAAGTGAAGAGCTTATTCGATGATGCGTTCGTTTATTACGTACCTAAGGACATTGTTGCGGGCGATTTTTATTGGTGTGAACAAGTAGACAATGTTCATTACATTGCCGCTGCCGATTGCACAGGTCATGGTGTTCCAGGTGCGATGGTGAGCGTGATGTGCAGTAGTGCGTTGACCAAAGTGTTGATTGAAGAAAAAATCCGGGAGCCGGGTCGAATTCTCGATCGCGTCAGAGAAATAATCATTAAACGATTTGAAAAGAATGGCGAAAACGTAAGTGATGGAATGGATATTTCGTTGGCTGCGGTGCATTATGGAGTAGATGGGAAACACCCCAAAAAAGTGAGCTGGGCAGGCGCAAATAATCCGCTTTGGATCTTTAGAACAGGTGCTGAAGTAGATATTCCCAATATTGATAGGATCAAAGTTAATACAGAAAAGAACACTACGCTCATTCAGATTACCCCCGATAAACAGCCCGTAGGAAAATCCTTTCATGCCGTTCCTTTCAACACTGTTACTATTGAATTGCAAAAAGGGGATCAACTTTACTTGTTTTCGGATGGGTATGTCGATCAATTTGGTGGAACTACTGAGGCAAAACGGAAGAAAGGCGGTAAAAAGTTAAAGTCGAAAGGCTTCATAGCGATATTACAAAGTGTTCAACAGATGTCAATGGAAGAGCAATCTTTCGTGTTAGAACAAAACTTTTTGGATTGGAAAGGTGATCTGGAACAAATAGATGATGTTTGTGTGATTGGACTGAGGGTATGAATGATGAACGGTGGAATTCAAATCAAATAATTAAAAGCACGTTATTCAACTACTTTAAGTATTCACAACATAGATTTAACTTGCTTTAGGGAATTCCTGAGGAAGAATAAACGTATGTTTGCCCTAGCAATGAGAAAAGAGGTTATGAAAAGTAGTATTGTAATTTTAGTTCTTCTCGCGCTATCTGGAAATTTATGGGGGCAGGTGCCTGGATGTTTTCAGGTGCAAAGCATTCTGGTAGATGCTTGTGGAAGTCCTGAAGGAGAGAATGAAATGGTTCGTTTTCAAGTGGGCGCCAGCAGCCTCAACGTAAATAACCTGATAACAAATTGGCCCAACAATCCATTCCAGGGTTTCTGCCAGAATGGTACCACCCAGAATATCGTGAATGACATGAATGCCACGATCGAATCCTGCGGGTACTTTCTGGAACCAACAGCGGGTATTCTTCCTGCAAATGCGAAGGTGTTGCTGATTACAAGTACGAATTTTGATGCCAATTCTCATTCCTATAGTGGTTTGGAGGATACGGTGCATGTCGTTTTTCAGTGTTCAGGGAACACACAAGGTCATTTTGCCAACTGGACGAATGGATGTGATCCTAATTCAGGAGATCGCACAATGACTTTAGATTTTGGAAACGGTTGCACGCAAACGGTCACCTACAATAAATGTGATTTATTGAATCAGTCGGGTGGTATTGGTGGCAATTCATCGGATCGCGATGGTGCGCGAGTTGATTTTGACAGCAATGGAAATCCTTCTTATGCCAATGAAGGGTGTGTGATTCCATTTGAAGCCATTGAGGTGGAGATGGAAATGATCTTAAGTGACGGCGTATTGTGCCCCGGAGCGACGATTAACTTATCTGGAACGGTTACAAACTCAACCAGTTATGAATGGGAAGCACCGAATGGAACATTTTCCAATGATCAGAGCTTGATTACAGAGTACACAGATTCCTCTATTGGTTCCAGTAGTTATTACATTTATCTTTCCGCGCAAAACGGTTGTGGGCAAATAGTGAGTGATTCGCTGCTCATATCGGTCATGAGTAATCCTTCAGTAGCAATTGATACGACAGTTTTATCGATGGACAGTTGCCAGCTCGATGAGGTGTTATTAGAAGCGAGTGGAGCGGAGCAATACGAATGGAGTACTGGCGAAACTGGAGATTACATTGTTGCGGATAGTGCTGGGACGTTCTTGGTTATTGGAACCAACGAATGTGGTTCGGATTCAGCAGAAATTCTTTTACAATCAGAAATAAATTGTGGTCAAGATAGCTTAGGGGGTGAATTCAACATTAGCATTCCCAATGTTTTTACACCGAATCAGGACCATGTAAATGATGTTTTTGGTGTAACCACGAATCGAGAAGTGCGAATTGAATTTGTGATACTGAATCGCTGGGGAAATACGATGAAAAAAGGAGCCTTACAGAGTTCGCCGAATGGTTTTAACGTACTTTGGGACGGAGAAAAGAGGGGGAGATATGCAAGTACGGGGACTTATTTTTATAAATTAAAAGTTACCTGGGGCAGTTCGAATGAAAAACTGTATCAAGGAGTGTTTCAATTGCTGCGTTAAGATTTTATTGCGTTTAAAAAGTGAAATGTCACTATTTTGCTACAGTGATTGTCAAAGATTAAAATTTTTAGTCGTATAATCTACTGAAGTGAATAATGTGCTTAACTACTGAAGTGAATAATGTGCTTAACAAATTCTTCATTGAACGTTATTTCCAAAACGAGATTTAATAACTTTCAACGTTGAAAGTATATTTGTGAGGTAAAACTATACGAAACGTCTGGAAATATTTGTAAATCGGGCTAATTTTGTTAATATTCGAAAAAAGTTGATAATGTCTAAATGCGCACGTATTACAGGTACAGGAAGTTATATTCCAGAAAATACGACGACGAATGAATCGTTTATTTCCAATCGCTTCTTTGATATTGATGGTGTTGAAATCAATGAACCGAATACAGCTATTATTGAAAAATTTACGGCAATAACAGGAATAAAAGAGCGTAGATATATTGATCCTGATTGGGTTACCTCTGACATGGCTTTTTCAGCGGCAAAAGAGGCTATTGCTAGTGCTCAAGTTGATCCGGAAGCCATTGATTACATCGTTGTGGCCCATAATTACGGTGATGTAAAGCAGGATTCCATACAAAGTGATATGGTTCCCAGTTTAGCCTCGAGAGTGAAAAACTTGTTACAGATTGAAAACTCGGATTGTGTCGCCTATGATATACTCTTTGGCTGTCCGGGATGGTTGGAGGCCGTCATTCAGATGAATGCCTATATTAAGGCTGGCATGGCTGAAACATGCCTAATTATTGGTTCAGAGGCACTCTCGAGAGTGGTTGATAAACACGACCGGGATTCCATGATTTACAGTGATGGGGCGGGTGCAGCAATCTTACAAGGTTCAGAAACAGACGGTGGTATTATCGCGCATGCTACAGAAACTCATACCAAAGAAGAAGCGCACTTTATTCACTTTGACAAAAGTTATCAAAAGTTAGAAAAAAACACCCGTCACTACATCAAAATGTACGGCAGAAAAGTGTACAACTTTGCACTGAAGAACGTGCCCGTGGCCATGAAAAACTGTTTGGATAAGAGTAATGTGTCCATCGATCAAATCAAGAAAGTTTTTATCCATCAGGCCAATGAAAAAATGGATGAAGCTATCTGCGAACGCTTCTTTAAACTATACGATCGTGAAGTACCTGAAAATGTCATGCCCATGAGTATTGGCGAACTCGGAAACAGCAGTGTAGCGACCATTCCAACATTACTGGATCTCGTTTTGAAAGCGAAGATCGAAGGACACAAAATAGAGCCAGGGGATCACGTTATTTTTGCCAGTGTCGGTGCAGGTATGAATATTAACGCCGTGGTTTATCAGTTTTAAAGCTTTAAAAATAAATCGAATCGAAAAGTGGCGTCATTGAGTAATTGGAATTATGACTGCATCTTTAGTCAAGGTGTTTACGGAGTACTTCGTGAAGTAATTGTAGTTTTAAAAGGATAATTCTTGTAAAAATAGTTGTTTTTAATAAAAATTTTGATCAAAACATGAAACCTATCATCACACTAACACTGATCATCACATCCCTTTCAAGTGCATGGTGTCAAAATTTTCATCCCCATAGTTTGGAAGTGGACGAAACTGATTCGCTTTATATGCTTTCAATAGAAGCTTATATTGAATTCCTTGAGCAGGAAAATAGAAGGGGCAAAACAAAAACAATTTATATTAAAGAACGGTCGCATACGAGTGCGTTACCCTATCAAATCAAAGGGAACGAAATTGTTAAGATCAATAGTGATAATTATAAAAAACACTTGAAAAAGAATGGAAATAGCATGTATGTGATCACTGTAAGGCCGTTGCGATTGAGTGAAGGAGTGTTCTACATCACGCTCGAACCCAGCTACCATCGAAGAAAAGGAATATTCAGAAAATCAATTACCAGACATAGTAAATTTTTAGTGCTTTTTAAGTATAACCAAGAACACTTGGAGCTTTACGATACAAAGGCATACTAACGAAAAAATAGAATTATTGCTCCAGGAAGGGTTGCATTTCTTCTGAAATTTTTTCGCGCAACGACTTCAGTTTACGGGCATATTCCGCTAACTTTTTCTCCCGTTCTGTTCCGGGTTCCCAGGAGCGCACTTTTTGAGGTTTGCCATTTTCGTCGACAGAAACGAAAACAATGACGCAATGAGTGGTTTTTTGAAATTCTTTATCAAAACTACGTGAATAGACGTCTACTCCAATGTGAATACTCGAATTTCCCGTGTAGATGACCGTTGCGTCTACTTTAACAATATCGCCAATACTAACGGGCTTTAAAAAACGGATGCCACCGACATAAACAGTTACGCAGTATGTTCCGGCCCAAGTGCGTGCGCAGGTGAATGCGGCCTGGTCAATCCATTTCATGACGACACCACCATGGACTTTTCCACCAAAATTGACGTCTGTTGGTTCACTGATAAACTGAAATGAAGTATTGTTTTGCGGCATGATCAAAATAATTTTGTTCTAAAATAGAAAAAGACGGGGAAAGCACCTTTTATTGTTAATAAATCATTGAATTAATCATTAATTTTGATCGTAGAAACAAACGAATTTCATGAAGCAAGTAAAATGTCCGCACTGTCACAAATGGTCTTCAGACCCTGATGTCTGCGATCAATGTGGCGCACCGATCAGTAGAGAAAAACGTGAAGAGGTGAGAAGAGGAGGGAATAAAAAGGTGGGTGCCCCGGAACCACCTGGCAAATTGCAACAATTTTTTATTTATGCTCAACAATCGAAAAATCCATTTGTGAAGATTGCATATTACCTGGTTATGAGTATTTGGGGTGTATACGTCGGCATGGTGGTTATTTTAATGTATATTGCAGCAGCTGCATCGGGATGAGAACAATTGGGCACCCTTTGTTTATAGTAGTATTTTTAATTTACTTGGTATATTACCTCTTGAAACATGCTGGCGTTGTCATGCCTTTTTGGGTCACGAGTTACCTGGCTGATTTACTGAGTTTATTTATTATAAATACCATCGTTTTATTCTTTTTACGCAAATGTTATGGAATGCCAAACTATGAATTGCATAGCGGTATGGTGCTAATGAGTTTTTTTATCATCACACTTATTTTTGAAGTTATTGAACCCGCTGTTGGCAATTATGCCGTCTTTGACCCCTATGACGTCTTGTGTTATGCCCTCAGTGGCTCTGGTTATTTGCTGTGGAGATATTAGTTGTTCATAAAGGCCCTTAGATCTTCGACGAGGGGACTCAATTTTTCAATCGTTACATGATCCATGACAACTATTTTGTACCAATTAGGTTGGTCGTGATTGTCGGGAACAAGGCCGTACTTTTTAGCAATTGCTGCATTCAAGTGTTCACTTCTAATTGTTATAATGTTCGATGAAGGATCGCGAAAATAGTTGATATCTAAATGGTCCAATTGTTCGCACATCCAACTTGTTCGCTTTTGTAGCACAAAGATTTTTTCCATCCAGCCATATGGACCGTACTTTGATAAAATCATCCAAACGGCTACGGAATTGGCTCCTGAGCGGCTACCAATAAGCGTATAGTCTTCACCTTCTACATAGCTCGCCTCTTTTGTGTTAGCATACTGGATGAGATTATTTCGTGCGATAAATAGACCTGTACCGTATGGCGCTTGAGCCATTTTATGGGCATCTAGTGTGACAGAAGACACCTTCTTATTGCGAAAATCAAGTTGATGCTCTTTTTGAGCGAAAGGGAAATAAAACCCACCATATGCTCCATCGACGTGGATAAAATAAGGAACATTCACTTCATCGAGTAGGGCACTATAATTTTCAGGTTCATCTACTGATCCGAACATCGTTGTCATCATGTTAGCCACTACGATAAAACCTTTGACTCCCTTTTCTCGCTGTTTTGTTACAGCGTCCTTAATGTGATCTTTGGTTATAGATCGTGTTGATTGTTCAACTTCCACTTTTTGAACGGGAACATTGAGGATGTTACCTGCTTTATCCATGGAGTAATGATTGTCTTCAGAACAGAGAATACAAATTTCTGAATAATTAAAATTCTTCTTTTGTTTGAAATAGTTTCGATAAATCCAGATGGCCTGCATATTGGCTTCCGTTCCTCCAGATGCTACGTATCCGTCAAAATGCTCTTCTTCAGAACCATTGAGAATATCGTGTGCGCATATTTTAATAAGCTCGCGTTCAATTTCTTGTGTGCCGGCAAAGAAGGACTCTGAAGCGCCTCTAGTGTGACACCCGATATGGTTTGGGTTTTTAATTAAAGTGGATAAGTAGGGGGCATCGTTCAAGAAAGCTGCGTCTTGAGAAAAAACCTTTTCGTCAAGATACGAAGCAGGGACACCAATTACATTTTTATCTTCATAATTGATATTATTCTCCAATGCTTCGAATACAATCTTTTTTATTTCCTCATCTGAACGTTTAACCCAATGTTGATGCATTTGCTATTGTTTTTTGCAAAGGTAGTGAATCTTCAAAACACAATACATTGAATAAATAGACGTTTTAAAAACAAACTTATAACCATGAAAAAAACAATCATCGTATCGGTCCTGTTTGTGAGTCATCTTTTAATTGCTCAAGAATCACAAAAAAACTTTAAATTCGATTACGCAAGTGCTTCAATCGGATATAGTATGAATCAAACACCTGATTTGCCGACCTCTACCTTGAGAGATCTTGCGCCAAAATCATTGCTGATAGAACAATATGGCCATTTCCTTAAACCCGAACAACGACATAGAGGCAGTTATGCCAACGGTCTTCGAGAAGTACAGTTAAATCTTGGTTTCCGAAACACCAATCATCCCGGTCAGCGTTTACAATTTGGCTTGACTTATCAGGGAAAAATGAGCCGCGCAGCAACACAAGGAGCTGCATACTCCACAACCATAGATACCTTGACTAGTCAGAATACGGGAGCTCAATATCCTGTGGATTCCATTTACGCTCAGAACTTAATTGCGGGGTATAGTTCTAACGTGCTCAGACTAATGACGTCGTATCGTTTTCATCAGCCTATTGCCGAACGCTGGAGTTTATATGGAGGACTAGGTGTTTCTGTTGGGGTTACGCTAAATCCCCATGTCGATATCACGTATCTCGAGACTATTCGATCTAATGTAGAAGGGTTAGACACCAATACACCACAAGGCTATGCACGTGTTGAGGAATCGAATGTGGTAACTGAATCCATTGAAAGCGATATGAGTTGCTCTTTTGGTGCTTTTGTACCTCTAGGGCTAGATTATACGGTAGCCAAATGGGATAAAAGTATTAACAGTTTCTCGCTTTTTCTAGAAGCACAGCCCGGTTTATTTACTCAATACGTACCAGAAGGGTCGACTTTCCTCCATTCTTTGAATAGTGTTCAAACGATAGGGGTTCGATTAGGCCTTTAATAGGTGATTGTTTCAAAGGTAGACAAGCCTTAACAAAAAAACTTCAAAAGCGTTAGTCGTTAGTTGGGTAATCCTGGCATTTGTTTTTTGCAAACTGTTTCTTTTTGGCTTTTGTCAGTGGGGTGAATAATGCGCACAAAAAAGCAAAACATAATTTTGAAATAGTCACTGAATGCTTAAATAATCATTAGTTTTGCTGTGAATATTATAGCGGTCGTATTCCAATGTAAAATTAGCTATGGGTATCGGGCAAAAGATTAAAGATTACGTATTATTTACAAAGTTTCGACTATCGTTTTCGGTGATATTGTCGGCGCTTTCAGGGTTTTTGTTTGCTGGTGGAGGTACAGGTATGGAAGCTTTCTATTTACTGGTAGGAGGAATTCTTGTTACGGGAGCGAGTAACGGAGCAAATCAGATATGGGAGCGCGATTTAGATATTCTTATGAATCGTACAAAAAATCGTCCTTTACCGCGCAAAAGTATGTCTATTGTCGAGGCTGTTGGTGTGGTCATCATATTCCTTGCAGTTGGAAGCTGGATGTTATATCAGCTTAACTTTAATGCGATGTTGCTAGGGTTGATGGCATTCGTGTCTTACGCATTTATTTATACTCCTTTAAAACGTGTAACACCGTGGTCTGTAATTGTAGGAGCGTTTCCTGGAGCTGTTCCGCCGATGCTTGGTGCTATAGCTGTTACGAATGAATTCGGGGCAATGCCTGGAGCGCTGTTCTTTGTACAGTTCGTTTGGCAGCTTCCGCACTTTTGGGCTATCGCATGGATATCTCACGACGATTATCAAAAGGCTGGTTTTTATCTCTTACCGTCGCGGACGGGTAAGTCTAAAGTTTCTGCTTTTCGGATTGCCTTTTCCGCACTGATGCTGATACCCTTTACGCTTTTCCCTTGGGTGTTGAATATGGTGGGTGTTTTTAGTGTTATGACAGCTGCCGTGTTAGGACTCTTGTTTTTCCTAATAGCCTATAAATTGTATTTAACATTGGAGGATCGTTATGCAAAAAGATTGATGTTCGCATCGTTTATTTATCTTCCTTTAATTCAATTTGTGTACGTAATTGACAAATACTTCTTTTATGCGCCCTAGTTCCTTGTTTTTACTAAATAGTTGAAAGAAATTTATGCTGAAAATAATATCGTTATGAAAGAGAAATTTACAAGCTCATACAGCCTCGAAACACAGGAAAAAACCAAAAAAAATCTGGTATGGATCATCGTTTTTAGTATTGCCATGTTATTTGCAGGCTTTACCTCGGCTTATATCGTTTCTATGGGCGATACATTTTGGATTAAAATAGACTTGCCAGTGGCTTTTTATATCAGTACTGCCGTGATTGTTGTATCGAGTTTAACACTTTTCCTTGCGATGCGTGCGGCTCGGAAGAAAAATAAGTCACAGGCACGCTTGTTTATTGTTTTTACGCTACTCCTTGGTGTTTTATTCGGAGTGTTTCAATTTCAAGGTTATGCTACCCTAGTTGATCGTGGAGCGCACTGGGTCACACGAATTATTGTTTCGGAGGGTCGTTATGGTGATTATTTTGAAATAAAAAAGCAAGGTACTTATTTAACGGTTGAAAACAATCAATATGCATACAACGATGAAAAATTGAAAGGGGACGACCTCAAAGAATTGCAGGACTTCGCACGTCAATTTCTGAATGTAGATCAAAATGGTGTTCCCAACGATTTAGATTACACCAAATTTAAACTGTACTACAAGGGAGAACCACTGGCTTTTACTAAAGGCGAGCTCGTGCGTCCCAACGGTAAAAAGCTGGAATTGCTCGATTTAGATCGCTTGCGTTTATTATCTCGGAATATAGTGGATAATCGCGCTGATTTTTTCATGAGTGGTGAAATGGGAAAAGACTTTGAGTTACTCTACAATGGTAAGCCTTTAGAATATAAAGAACGAACATTGATGTATGATGGTCAACCGCTCAGTGCCAACTTACAGAATAAATTATTGCGTGGAAATAAAGATATGAGCACTGCTTACTTTTATATTATCACTGTACTGCATTTATTGCATGTAGTGGCTGGTGTTATTATGCTTTTGGTGATGACAAAACGTGCTTTTACAAACGAAATTTTTGAAAAAAATGCCTTGAGTTTACGGGCAGGATCTATTTTCTGGCACTTTTTAGGTGTTTTATGGTTATATTTATTACTATTTTTGCTTTTTATTCATTAAACTTGCAAAAAAATCATAAAGATGTCAGGACACGCTTCAAATGAAAAGAATACTGCGGCACCATGGGGTGGGAATGTTTCTCCTTTCCGCGTGAGTTATGGAAAATTAATGATGTGGTTTTTCCTTGTATCGGATGCATTGACGTTCGGAGGATTGCTCGTTGCCTATGGATATACGCGCTACACCTTCTCTGGTCAGTGGCCCATTGGTGAGGAAACATTTGAGGCGCTTCCATTTCTAGGGAATGGCTATCCGTTGGCTTATGTGGCCTTGATGACATTTATTTTGATTGTGAGTTCAGTAACTATGGTGCTGGCTGTTGAAGCGGGACATCGTATGGACAAAAAGGGTGTCATTAAGTGGATGCTCGCTACTATCATCGGTGGATTCTTCTTTTTAGGATCACAGGCATGGGAGTGGAGTCACTTCATTCATGGTACGCATTTCGGGAGTGTTGAGCTCAAAGACGGTTCAAGAGCTATTGTAAAAGGTAGTTTTGGCGAAATTGAAGGCTTTGAGGTTATTCAATCTGGAGCTCACGGACCTGCAAAAGGTGAAATGATCACTAATGAAAATATATCTTCAGAGGAAGGAGATTTAATGCATGCATTTCATCACGCCGCAGAACAAGGTCACTTAGAAGGATCAGCTGGAAACCTGAAAATTCATTTGCATGATGGTACTTTAGCTAAAGTGCACAAGGCTAAAGATGAAAACCTTGAATTACTTGTGAAAGAAGCGGGTACAAAATACGCTGTTTCACTTCCATCTGACCCTGAAACGCGCATTACGGAGGATGAAGGCTCTGTCGATAAGTATTATGCGGCATTGACGCGTGGAGATGTTATTTATGGTGCTAACATGGATCAAAACGAGTACGGTCCTCAGCAGTACGGACAGTTCTTCTTTTTTATTACAGGTTTCCACGGGTTTCACGTATTCTCAGGAGTAATTATTAATATTATTATTTTCTTAGGTGTACTGAAAGGTATTTACCACAAAAGAGGTCATTATGAGATGGTTGAAAAGACTGGGCTATATTGGCACTTCGTTGATTTGGTTTGGGTTTTTGTTTTTACATTTTTCTACCTGATATAGGTTGAAGAACACAGTTAATTTTTGAACGCTATTATTGACATTATAAATACGAGGTATGGAAAGAGACGACGTTTATGAATACTCCTTAGATACTCATCATTCTGAGGAAGAAGGTAAAAAAGTTAGAAAGAAGATTTGGTTTGTGACACTACTCCTTACGGTTGTTACGGCGGTAGAGGTCGTTCTTGGAGCAATGGTGAAACAGGGAAGTAGTGCGTGGACTACAGTTAAAGTCCTCTTTATTTTACTCACACTGCTCAAGGCAGGTTATATTGTTTTGACTTTTATGCACCTTGGTGATGAAAAAAAGGTCTTAAAATGGATAGTTCTGTTGCCTTACCTCATCTTTATAGTCTATTTAATGTTTATCGCTTTTACGGAAGCAATGGCTGTGGGTCCAGCAATGTAATATAACTTTCAAAAAATAAGATTGTGGCTAAACGAGATAAGAAAGCCGGTCGCACGAAACCTCTACTACTCTTAGTGTTGGTTTTTGGACCGGCTCTTTTTTTGATTTTTATTGGAGTTAATAAATGTGAGCATAAATTTGAAGAGTTGCCTGTATATGGAGAGCTTTCAGATTATGAATTCACTGACGCTCGGGGTGATATAATCAATAAAAATACGCAGAAGGGAAAGGTTACATTGTTTACAACATTGCAAACATCCTGTCCTGATCATTGCGCGATTGACTTGGCAAAACTGAATTTGATGGTTTATCAAGATTATCGTAAAAATCAAAAAAACCTGGGGCATGTGAAATTCATATCTATCGTAACAGATGAGAACGGGGAGCCTGTAAAAAATCTTGAGTCTCTGGAATATACGATGAATGATATAATTGAGGGTTATGATCCAGCAATCTGGAAGTTGGTGACGGGAGACCCTAAGCAAATTTATGATATCGAAAATAACGATGTTAATCTATATGAGTTGGAATCCGATACTGCTTTTGCCAGTCGACCGTTTTTGGAGACAATGATGATTGTAGATAAAAAAAATAGACTGCGGTTGATCCGCCGTGGTAATACTGAGGGCCAGATACGTGATTTCAAACAGCATGTAGCTTTGCTCCAAAAACAATACGATAAAGCCGCTGCAAAAAATGACGGGAACGATGAATAAGGTTTTTTATTTGATAGGGCTCGTTGTTTTTATAACCGTGGTCATTAGCTGTAATAATGATCAAAATATCAGCGATGATGATCATACTGATCTGCCGTACATTGGTCAACACGACGTGGTATACCAGGCAACAGAAGATCATGAGGTTGGTGACACCATGTATCATACTGTGCCTGACTTTGAATATATGACGCAAGACAGCACATACCTATCTTCTGCTGAGATTGACGATAAAGTATGGATCGCTAAATTTTTCTTCACCCATTGTCCGACGATTTGTCCACCAATGACGGCGTCAATGAAAAAAGTAAATGAAGCATTAGCCGATCATGCGGATAATCTAGTTTTTTTATCCTTTTCTATAGATCCTGAACGCGATGATCCTGAACGGTTGCAAACGTATATGGATCGTCATGACATCCAGGCAGAAAACTGGTATTTCCTTACTGGCGATGAATCGGCAACGCATCAGCTTGGAGTAGAGGGGTTCCAACTGTTGGCGACTGCGGATGAAGATGCTCCTGGAGGGTTTGCACACAGTCCGAATTTTGTCTTAGTGGACGAACAACAACATATAAGAGGTGTTTATGATGGACTGGATCCGGTGAGTCGAAAATCGTTAATAGCGGATGCCAAAAAATTGTTAGATCATGAATAGGAAATTACCCAGTGAGCAAAAAGTTCAATCGTTTCGAAAGTGGATTATAGGATTATCTATTATTATTCCGATTGCAGTAGCACTGTTATTTGGTATACGCGTAGAAGGATTTGATTTTTCATTTTTACCACCTATTTATGCAACCATTAACGGTGCAACAGGGATTATTTTAATAGCTGCGCTCATGGCGGTGAAAGCGAAAAAAATAAGTTTGCATCAGCGTCTTATTCAAATTGCACTACTACTGTCGCTCATGTTTTTAGTGGCGTATGTATTATATCACATGACCTCAGAGAGCACGCCCTACGGTGGTGAATGGTCTTATCTTTATTATTTCATCCTGATATCGCACATTTTCCTAAGTGTTGTCGTTATACCGATTGTGCTTTTTGCTTATTTGCACGCTTGGAAAGGAGATTATGAAAAACACAAAAAATGGGTGAAATTCGCTTTTCCGATTTGGTTATACGTTGCTATAACCGGTGTGGTTGTCTATTTGATGATCTCACCTTTTTATTAGCCCCTGTTGGATTCGAGAGGTTGGATGAATTACGGAAATGCTGTTAAAGCAACAATATTCACTTTCATTACGGTCCGACAACACTATTTTATCTCATTAAATCCTTTGCTTGAATTCATCCTGGAATCAAACAAATTTGACTGGAGCTTGGTGCAGCCAAGAGGGTAAAGCAATTTCTTACGAGTTAAGCGAATGCTTACTATCGTTCAGAAATAAGAAGGAAATTCATGGTATTACTAAAGGAGGATTTACTTCTCCATTGATTCTTGTACGGCCTCTGCCTCTTTTTCGATGGTTTCAGCTCCTTTTCTTACTGTTTCTTTGGTGTTTTTTTCAGCTTTGTCTAACTGTTCTTCACCTTTTTCTTTTACCTCCTTGATGCTTTCTTCCGCAGCTTCTCCAGTTGCTTTGACTTCTTCTTTTGCTTCGTCTACAACTTTCTCTGCGGCTTCTCCGGTTTCTTTAACAGCTTCTTTGGTGGCTTCTTTAGCATCATTCATCTCTTTTTCTACGCTATCTTTTGAATTTTCATCATTGTTACAAGCTACAAGTACGATGCTCAGAATAGCTCCAGTTATTAATGTCAATTTTTTCATATTTTTTCTTTTTTTAATAAATATAAGAACATTTTTCTTTATTAACTTTAAAGTTGTCAGTTATCTAAAATCTAAGTTTAAATCCAAATGGGACAAAATACCCCTTTAATTTTAAATGGCATTTGTATCACAGATCGTGGATCAATGAATGTAAGCAATGTAAGAACTGTTTGTTGGAGATGAAAGGAGATCTAAAAAATGGAGTTGTAAGCAAATGCGCTTACCATAGCAGATCAAATAAAAAAATGGGGTTCGGTGTAATCAAAAACAGCTTTTATTTGTTACATTTGAGTAAACAGATTTATTAATTAAAAAAACAAATACAATGGCATTTGAATTACCAGATTTACCTTATGCACATGATGCATTAGAACCGCATATCGACGCAAAAACTATGGAAATCCACCATGGAAAACACCATGCTGGATACACAAAAAAATTGAATGCAGCAATTGAAGGTACCGACCACGAAGGGAAATCAATTGAGGAGATCTTAGTTGACGGAAAGGGTGTTTCTGCGATTAGAAATAATGGTGGAGGATTCTACAACCATAAATTGTTTTGGCAAGTAATGTCACCAAATGGTGGAGGTACCCCATCAGGAGAGCTGGGAGATGAAATCAACAAAGAATTTGGTTCGTTTGAAGCATTTAAAGAAAAATTTTCTAAAGCTGCAGCGACACAATTCGGTTCTGGATGGGCTTGGTTGTGTGTAGCGAATGGTAAATTAGAAGTATGTTCAACAGCAAATCAAGATAACCCAATCATGGGGGAAGGTTGCAAAGGAACACCGATCTTAGGATTGGATGTTTGGGAACATGCGTATTACCTGAATTATCAAAACCGACGTCCCGATTATATTGAAGCTTTCTTCAATGTGATTAATTGGGATGAAGTAGCGAAGCGATACACAGCTGCGAAGTAGTAAACATAAAATTGTTTAGGAGAGGTGGAGCCCAATGGTTCCACCTTTTTTTATGAAAGAAAATAATCAAGCTAGTTGATGCTACAGAACAAGATGTTGCCGTATATCAGAACAGGAGTATTATTTCGCTTTATCGTGTTGTAAGCTCAAGATTCTGCTAAATTAAAAGAGACTCGTCACATTAGAAGCAAAAAGCTTGATGGATATTGCTAGCAATATGATACCGAATACCTTTTTTAGGATAGCCACGCCTCCCGAACCTAGTAATCGCTCTATTTTTCGTGTCAGTTTTAAAACGGTGAGCACGATAATCATATTGATGAGAATAGCTACAATGATATTGACCATCTCAAACTCCGCACGAAGGGAGATAAGTGAAGTCATGGATCCTGCTCCCGCTATAATGGGAAAAGCCAGCGGAACGATTCCTGCACTTTTTCCTTTAATAGGAGTTTCCTTAAATAATTCAATCCCCATAACCATCTCTATGGCCATAGCGAATAAAATGAGAGCACCTGCGACCGCGAATGACTGAAGGTTTACCCCGAATAGTTTCAGTAGACTTTCCCCTGCAATCAGAAATGCAATCATAATGATGAGTGAGACTACTGTAATACGCATAGCGTGAATATCTCCAGATGTCTCTTTGATCTTAATAATGATCGGAATGGAACCTATGATATCAATAACAGCAAATAATACCATAATTGCTTTGAGTATCTCGTTGAAATTGAATCCACTAATCAGTTCATTAATATAATTCATTTGAATATGTTTTAAACCTTGTTATTAGAGAAAAAAGCGGCAAAGGTAATAGCATTTTTCAAAATTTACAATAAAAAAATAACGAGACCAATTTTCTTCGTTAGCAATTAAACGGTTATATTTGAATCTAAATTATTGTATTTATGAGACTACTACTCGTTTTGTTAATGGCTGTAGGCCATGCTTTACTTTTTGGTCAGGAGCAGAAGAACGCTTCTAAAGAATTCTCAAAAGAGCAAACTCAAGCAAAAAGTGGAATACCATTTACTGCTGCAACATATCCTGGAGCTCTTCAACCAGGAGAATCACATACATTTACGATTGAGCCGGATCACCTTTTTTCTTGTTTTGGTGTTGGTTTTGACACTGATATTCATACGCTCGAACCTGATCGTTTTGGTGTGTCTTATCGTACTCAGCGCGATAACGGAGAATGGTCGGAATGGCATCAAACTGCTGCTGAAGTGCACCCAAGCGAAACACCTACTCAGAAATTTTGGACGGATGCTCTATTTACTTTGGATGCTACGAGTCAAGTAAAACTGGAGTTGCGATTGACCGTTCCAGTTATTGTGAACAGCGTTCAGGTAGATCTTTTTGACGGAAATTATAAATCTACGACCCAACCTGCTAAGCAACAAGTTCAAATTCAGGAAGAGGGTACATCAGCGAGTGGTTCGCGTGCTAATTGCCCCAATTTTCCAACGATTATACCACGAAGTAACTGGTGCGGTGGCTCAGCTCCTTGTTGGCAAGTAAATTCGAGTTATACACCAACTTATATCAATGCGGGACACGTCGTTATTCATCACGGAGCCTCTCCCAACACCTATTCGGATGGTCAAGCAGTGGTGCGCTCCTATTACAACTATCACGTAAACACCCTGGGGTGGGCTGACATTGGCTATAATTATCTTATTGATAAATATGGAAATTTCTATCAGGGACGTCACAATCCAAACTTGCCAACGTCTGATGTTCGCGCTGCTCATGCCGGTGCGGCCAATAGTGGTTCGATTGGTATCAATTTTTTAGGCAATCTCGATGTGACGTTGGCAACTCCGGCTCAGTTGAGTAAACTTTACGACGTGATGGCTTGGTGGTTTGATCATAAAGCGCTTAGTCCGCTCGCTTCTGCTAATATGCAAACACAAGCCTATGGTGTTCAATATATGGAACGCATAACTTGTCATCGCGATATCGGTAGCACATCTTGTCCTGGAAATGACATGTATTCCCGCATGGGTACTATACGTCAAGAGACTCAAAACGTACTTGACAATTGTAATAATCAGACCACGGATAACGACCCTCCAACGACGTTAGTCAGTAGTACTTATGATTGGCGGGGAGACCATTTTTGGATCAATTTTGACGATACGGACAATCCTGGAGGTTCAGGTGTCGAAGAACAGTATTACCAAGTACTGGAATATGATGGCAACGAATGGAGAGCTAATGCTGATAGTGGTTTTTTTAATGATAATTTTAATACCACCTTACACAGTGACTGGACGAGCGCCACAGGTTCATGGACCATCGATAATGATCGTTTGTATCAATCTGATGAAACCGTTGGAAATACGAATATTTATACCGATCTGGCACAAACGGACGCGCATGCTTATCTCTACCAGTGGTCTGCACGCATGGATGGAACGGGGTCGAATCGTCGATCTGGGATTCACTTTTTTGCGGATGCTCCAACACAATCTAATCGTGGTAATTCCTACTTGGTTTATTTCAGAGCTGATAACAATACAGTTCAGATCTATAAAGTTACGAATAATACCATCAATTTAGAAGAAAGTATTCCGCATACGATTGATGCCGGCACGTGGTATGACTATAAAGTGACTTATGACCCCGTTTCTGGTGAAATAGCGGCGTTTGTAGATAACGAGCGCGTAGCAGCTTTTATTGATTCTTCTCCGCTCACTTCGGGTAGTTACATATCGATGCGAAATGGCAATGCGCAAGTGCGGTTTGATAACCTTAAAGTACGTAAAAGTCGCGACTTTCAGGAGAAGATCACCGTCGGGCCATCCGCAGTGAATGAAGCCCATTTTGAGTCGCCCAACAATCAACAAGACGCTTGCCGGATAAACAGTATCGTCAAAGACGGAGCCGACAACTGGTCCAATCAGGATGCAAAGCACATTTACGTCGATTGGACGCACCCGACATCTTCAGGGTCAGTGCCCTCTAATTGGCAAACCACTGATTTTTCGACTAATTTTCAGGATGCCGATAATACGAATGGTAGTGGAGTGATGAAAGCATTTTATCAAGTGATTGATTATGATGGAATCAAATGGCGTGGAAATGCGGATTACGGGTTTTGTTCAGATAACTTTAATCAAGGAGCGATTGATCCTGCCTGGACCGTCGAAAGTGGAAGCTGGAATGTGAACAACGGATACTTGGAGCAAACGGATGAAGCAATAGGGAATTCTAACATATATACTTATGTTAAAAGTGATTTATCTAACCGTTATCTCTATCATTTTCAAATGAAATTGGACGGAGCAGGTAACAATCGCAGAGGTGGTATACACTATTTCTGTGATGACCCCTCAGCTACCAATAGAGGGAACTCCTATTTCGTTTGGTTCCGTCAAGAGTTGCAGACGCTCGAATTTTATAGTGTCAGTAATGACACGTTTACACAACAAAAAGTGGTGCCGATATCATTTGATGCCAATACGTGGATGGATATAAAAGTCGCTTATGATCGGATCACAGGAGAAACTTTTGTTTACAAAGATGATAAATTAATTGGTGACTGGCAGGATAACACGCCCTTAACTAGTGGCGATTACGTTTCCTTTAGAAGTGGTAATTCCAATATGTCCGTCAATAATTTTAAGGTATACCGTTCCCGTTACCCAACCGTTCAGGTTTCTGTGGGTAGCACCAATAGTGAGATTCGCTATCAAAATGCGTCACCTTCAAATTTCTCCGCAAAGGTGAAGTCGATCATTCAGGATTCGGCCCAGAACTTATCGGCAATTGACTATGTGGATTTAAATATCGACTGGACACCGCCTACGACAATGAGTAATGTGTCAGATGTTGCAGCAGTGGATGCGGACACCTTTTACACAATAAATGAAATTACAGCGTATTGGTCAGCTGCTCAAGACCCGCATTCTGCAATCAATTTCTATGAGATGAGTGTAGGAACATCAACTGGAGATTCCAATATCGTTGCATGGACACCCGTGGGTAATCTTACGGATGCTACACTTTCCGGCTTGTCGCTAACAACTGGACAAATGTATTATGTCAATCTGAGAGCTGTTAATAATGCAGGTTTAAAATCGGGTGTTGTTTCTTCTGATGGGCAGTACCTTCACAAAACGGCAGGGCTTAGTAATCAAAATGAAACTCCGTTTGTTGTTTATCCAAATCCTTTTGATAGGGAAATTCAACTCGAATTCCCGGAAGTTATTGGAAAAGCCACGGTTCGCTTGTTTGCAATTAATGGGCAATTGATCCAAAAGGCTGAAAAGAAAGCGGAGGATCAATCGATGAAATTATCCATTGATTCAGACCTTGCCAGCGGGGCGTATTACTTAACAGTGCAGACGACAGAAGGGGTCTACCGTAAAAAGGTGATCCATTAAATAGGTAAGAGTACCAGGAAGGGTGTTTTGTTAGCGGAAATCAAGAATCATGATAACTCCTGATTGAAGCAATTACTCATTATTGTGATAATCGAGTACCCTCTGATTGAAGCTATCTTAGTTTAAGAAATAGGTCGAGCATGTGCCTGTGAGATCAAAGAGAGTGTTGTTGCTGCGGCAAATCACAGATTCTCACTATTCCTACTCAACATAACTCAATTTCAACATGTTGGATTTTCCTTTGGCCTCTATAGGCATAGAAGCTATATTGATCACTAAATCACCACTTTCTAAATGACCTTGTTTCTTCAAAAGGTACTTAATATCAGCAATCGTGTGATCTGTACTCACCATTTTGTCATAAAAGATCCCTTTGACACCCCAGATTAAATTGAGCTGAGTTAAAATTTCCTTATTGCTTGTAAATACAAAAATGGGAGCTTTGGGGCGTTGCGAGGCGATTTTATAAGCAGTATAGCCAGAAAAGGACATGGTGACAATAGCATTGGCTTCAACCCGTTGTCCCAGTCGCGTAGCATTAAAACAAATTGAATCCGAAATAAAGCGTTCTTGATTTTTTTCGGGAAGCTCTTCCTTGTGGTAAATTATTTCAGACTCTTCAATTTTCCCTACGATCTTGCTCATTGCTTGAATTACACGCACAGGAAATTGACCGACCGAAGTTTCGCCGGATAGCATCACTGCATCGGCGCCATCCAATACGGCATTGGCTACATCATTGACTTCTGCCCGCGTCGGTGTGTAATTGTCGATCATGCTTTCCATCATTTGGGTAGCCACAATAATCGGTTTTGCGTGCAAGTAACACTTTTTGATGAGCATTTTTTGAACTAAGGGTACGTCTTCCATCGGGATCTCTACACCTAAATCTCCCCGAGCAACCATGATGGCATCAGTTTGTTGAATGATCTCATCAATATCTTCTATAGCTTCAGGCTTCTCAATTTTTGCCACGATGCGAGCTTTGCGTTTATGTTTTCGAATGATATGTTTGAGCTCGATAATATCCCGAGCTGAACGCACAAAAGATAGTCCGATCCAATCCACGTCTTTACTCAGCGCAAACTCGAGGTCCTTTATATCTTTTTCAGTGAGCGAAGGCATGGAGATCACAGTATTTGGCAAGTTTACACCTTTATTGGAAGAGAGGTATCCACCGTGAATAACCTTTGCTTTTATTGAGGAGTTGCCGTCTGAACTGATCACCTCTAATTCCAATTTTCCGTCATCGAGGCGAATTTTCTCTCCTTTTTTAACGTCTGCTGGAAGTTGAGGATAATTGATCGAAAATTGTTGCGATGTACCTACAATTGACTCATCTGTAACGATGGTGACAGCATCACCAGATGTTAATTCAATGCCGTCATTTTCCATTTTTCTCACGCGTATTTTAGGCCCTTGCAAATCAGCTAAAAGCGCTACGTTTAACCCCGTTTCATCGTTGAGCTCTCTCACGTTTTGTATCACTTGATCGTGATCGTCGTATGAACCGTGAGAAAAGTTGAGTCGTGCGACATTCATACCCTCCTGCATCATTGCAAGAAGCGTAGATTTGTCCGCTGAAGAAGGACCGATGGTCGCCACTATTTTTGTTCTTTTCATAGTATTCAATTTTTTAATCTTTAAAAGATCAACTTATTACTTGATCGCAATTCGTTTGGATCAAAGTAAAACGCCGTCAATATACACGATATCTCTTTGAGCTGTGTTAATAAATCATCAATTTCCACTAATCCAGCTTCTTTTACCACTAAAAAGTAATCTATTTGAGCTTTCTCTGGTATTAAAAACTGATTTTGGCATTTATTCTGTATCAAGTAGAAGTCGCGCAAGTCTAATTCATCGTACCATTCATAAAAGGAATGGGATGATATGACCTCTCCTTTTTTTCCCGACACCATAAAAGGTTCTATAGATTTTTCTAAATGTAGGTTTAATTTATCATTTAACGCCCAGCAAACACGATAATCACGCTGATGACTGCACAAACCAAAGAGGTCAAAGTTTAAGTCATCTTCTAATTGTAGCGTGTGTTTTGCCATAGATTGTAATTCTTTACACCACAAAATTAACGAATCCTATTGAATCCAACCCCATCTAATTGGCTTCTTCAATGCGATAATTGATTAATGGATTTTGGTTGCGTTGTGGTATGAGCACAGGGTGTTTGAGCGTGAGTTTGCCAAAAATAGAAGTACGCTGCTGATGCACATTTAACAACTCTAGGTCTTGATAACCTAAATAGCGTATGTTATATTTTTTAAGTGGTTTCAACCCTTCGACCTTAATACGTTGAGGTTTCCAGGTAATTGGTTTGGCCGTTTGATATGCGGGTTCATTCAAATAGCATGGGGTGCTTTCATTGCGAGATGCGTTACTTATTGTATGGACATTAAAGGTTCTGTTATAGATATAACCAGAAGAATGGCTTTGAGAGCTATTGACGATGTATTGATTTTCCAGGAGTGCTTTGTTACTGCGTCGAAATGTCTTTTTTTCTCGTCCTAGTAGCTGTTTTTCGCTTAAAAGTGTGGTAAAACTACGTTGATTGTAATAATTTTTGGCATCTATAATAGCTTTCCAGGATTGTCGCGTGTCGTTCCAACTACTATCACCTTTAGTTTGATAGGTGAAAGCAGCCCAGATGTAATGACCAGCTGCGCCCGTGTAGATATAACGTCTAATGTCTAGTTGATGCCCTTGTAACTTGGAACACTGATGGGTACCATCACCGTGATCAGACTCTCCGAACAAAACAGGCTTGTTATAGGTACTATGGAGACGCTCGATTACGCATGCCATGGAATTTTCAGAATTCGCGCAGCCATTGTTAGAACCACTTTTAGAAACAAGTAGCTTTTCTGGACTTTTACTGTAATAAGAGATGGATATAAAATCAATATTGGGATCGAACCAGGTGCTGTCTGAATAGTGAGGTGTGGCGGGTGTAAAATGTGAAAATATTCCAGTTTTTCCCACTGGAAAACGTCCGACCGCTCCTAACAATTTGTTGTCCAGTTTTAAGCTGTCTTTGATAAAACTAGCAATATCGCGGTGGTAGTTATGAACAGCACGCCTTGCACGATTACCTGACCGTCCTAAACTATCGTAAGGCGTGTCGTGATTGTGACTATGCTCATCAATGTGCCAGGGCTCACACAATAATTCTATACTTGAAACAGCTGTCGAATAGCCCCATCTGGCTATAATATAGCGTGTTTTTTGACGAAGATAACGGAGCGGTTCATCATTGAGGAACATGTCTGAAGGTGTTTTAGAGTCCCATTTTTTAGCATAACCAGAAATGTAATTGATATCTTTGTATGGCCATATATCTTTGTCATGCCAATAATCAGCGTAGTCGTATTTGAACTGGTTATAATCGCCTAATTTCATAAACATCGTATGATACATGAGGTTAAAATTGATTAAAAGCTCCTCTTTTTCGCAATAAGTCAGCATGTTGTCCACTTCCTGCGCATAGTGCTGCCGATCTTGGTAATAACCGACTTCTTCAAATTCAATATCGGTAGAACTGGGGTGCATAAAAAACCGAAAGTACTCACCGCCCTCTCGACCATACTGACGGATCATCTTTTGAAACGAAGTCCATGCTGAAAGCTGAAGTTTTTCGTCTTTATCCTGACTATAGATGAGATTGTTGTTGACATGTGGTGAGGGGAAATTAACTCCTGAAGGGTAGATGGTTTTACCGTCGCGCTGCAAATAACGCTGATGATCATCTGTAGTCACGTGACCTGGCTTAGGACTTGGAGCGATGGTCACATGAAGAGGCATAGCCGATATATTTCGTTGCTTGGAAATGGTCGCTACGATATCAACTTTCCATTTTCCAGCATGAGGTGGAGCAAAACGAATACGAAATGGTTGCTCCGTTGAGGTGTAATTCCAATGTTGATTTTCGGGGTCTCGCTCAACAGCTTGGTACCAGAATCCGATAGTGCGGTGTTTTTCACCTGTTTTCTGATGAGTAAACGTTGCTTTCAGGTCAATATCCCAAGCAACAAAAGGGTTTAGTCCATTTCGATGATGAGGTTCGCCATTTAGATAGCGTTGGATCGATTGCATGATGGGTTCAGGAAGTACGACGCTCAATTCGAGTCGTTGATTTTTAAGTCGTTCATCATCAGGCGTTACGATAGAAACGCCCATAGTTTCAGCAGCCACCGAAAACAAATTGACCAGACCAAACAAACCAATGAGTAAATACTTCATGAGTATAAAATTAGTAGAATTCAAACAGCAGCGGTCGACTCGGTGCTGCATCATTTTCAAAAGGAGCGACCTGCAAATTTAAGAGATAATCACCATCATCAATAGCGTCAGGTATATATACCAATTCAGTAATTGTGCGATCAAATTGAGGTGTATCGGGCACACCCCAAAAACCGTGATGAAAATTGAGTTTTCCATTGTCAAATTCAGGGTCCACGCTCGGGAGATCAACCAATAGATGACGTACACCCATTTTATCTAATAGCGGAAGGCAGTCAGGGGAAAGGTAAGGAGGGTTCGTATTCGAATAGTTCTTATTTTTTTTAGTGATTGGATTTGGCTGTGTTCGAATTATAAGAGCCTTTATATCACTTCTATGTGCAAAATGTTCCAGTTGATCACTGAAAACAACTTGATCTACGCGATCAGCTTCAGGAACCGGCACATCAATAGGAGTAACAGAAATAACAGTAGCATTAAAAAAGTAGGTATTGAGGTGCTCATTGATACTGTACACTTTTTTCGTAATGTGACCTAGGCATTCAGTATGAGTGCCGTGACCATGAGGGTTAAAAAAAATATTACGAAAATTTACGGAACCTCCTTCAGCAACTGCTCCCGTCCAGTTGGCTGTCCGCACAGGTTCAATGATAGGTGGCTCCACGTACCAGGCACGCGGGTTTTCCGACGTATTGGAAAGTGGAATTGAAATGTCCTTCCCGTTTTTGAGGTTTACTTTTTTGCCATCTGTTGTCGTTAAAATCATGGTAGTTTTTTCAACATTCGTTGGTATCGGGATTCAAAATTTGACTCGCCGGTACAGCCCAGTTTTGTTTTTTCATTATAAAAGAACTCGATTCTATTTTCAGGGCTAGGGTGTGTGCTCAAAAATTCGGGAACATTTCCACCACCGTCGGCTTGAATTTTCTCGAAGAATTTTGCTCCTCCAGCAGCGTCGTAAGCTGTAGGACACAAATAAGTGACGGATGCTTTATCGGCTTCGGTTTCATGATTTCTGGAAAACTTCAAACTAATTACACTCGTTGTTATTTGCTTAATCATATCGCGATCTCCAGCAATCACACCAATTAATGTTTGTACACCGTAAATCTTAGTCATTTGACGTGTTGAGTGTCGCCGATCTGCATGTCCGATTTCGTGGGCCAGGACTCCTGCCAACTGTTCTTCAGAATCGAGATACTTCATTAAGCCCGTATAAACGTAAATATATCCTCCTGGCGTACAAAAGGCATTTTTTGTTTCGTCGTCATGAATAATTCGAAGTCTCCATAAAAAATCATCGCGGTGTTCGACCTTACCACTGGTAAGAATGCGATTGCGTATATCATAAAGGTAATTGTAGACATCTGCGTTTGCTGTACTGTCCAAAACAGGGTACTCTTCAGGGTTGTTATCTATTTCCTGAGCCACCTGAGCACCCAGTTCTCGATCTTGTTCAATGGTGAAAAGGTTGAGGTCGGGCATGTTTCCTTTAGATGCTCCACAAGATGCGAGTAAAGAAAGAACAATAAAACCTGTTAAAATTTTTCTCATGATGTGATTATTTGATAGACAAAAATAACAATAAATTGAATTATAAAACCAAGGAGGTAGCCGTAACCAATTTCTTTCAATGTGTGGTGTTTCAAGTACAATCGGGCGGTCATTGTCAAGCCTCCAGCCAGAAAAACGAGAATCAAGGTGAGCAGTGAATAAGATTCCATGGAGAGAAAATAAGTATATACAAACCCAGCTAACGCACCCATTCCAATAGCATGTAGACTAATTTTTATGTATTTATTAATGTGGTAAGCGATAAAACTGGTCATACCGCCAGCTAACGCCATCCCTTTAATGGTTGCAGGAATTATCTCTGCATTGGATTGAAAGAGAAGAAAGCCATATAAAACAAGAAAGTAGAAGGCCATTACACTGATTGGCGTAGCACGTTCTTCACGGTGTTCCATGACAAAAGAAGAAATGGTTCGGTTGTAGCGTAAAACAACAAAAGATAATCCTGGAGCGAGGACCAGAAATACCGTAAAAAGGAGTAAAAATAACCATTTAATTTCTATTGGGTAAGCATACAACGTATCTAGAAGGAAAGACGATGAAGGCACGGTAGGAATAAACAAAACGATGAGTAATCCATAAATTGGAGTAAATAATGGGAGAAAGCCCCAGGAAAAAAATCGCGCAACCACCTGCATTAGAGTTCTTTTCTTAAACGTGCCACTGGAATATTCAGTTGCTCACGATATTTAGCAACGGTTCTTCTTGCAATATTAAACCCTTTATCTTTTAACAATTGGGCGAGCTTTTCGTCTGTTAATGGTTTGCGTTTTTCTTCATCTTCAATCGCTTCTGTGAGGATTTGCTTCACTTTTCGGGTAGAAACCTCTTCACCAGAATCTGTTGATAGTGACTCAGAGAAGAAATGTTTCAATGAAAACGTACCATATTGAGTTTGAACGTACTTAGAATTGGCCACGCGCGAAATTGTCGAAATATCAAGATCAACGATTTCCGCAATATCTTTCAAGATCATTGGCTTAAGCGTGGTATCATCTCCCGTTAGAAAATATTCTCTCTGGTAATTCATAATTGCCGTCATTGTGCTAAGCAACGTGTTTTGCCTTTGAAGGATGGCGTCAATAAACCACCTTGCAGACTCAAGCTTTTGCTTAACAAATGTCATGGCTTCTTTGTCCTTTTTCTGGAGCTTGGCACCTTCCGAATAATTGCGCAACATTTTTTCGTATCCCTTACTTACCTTAAGTTCTGGGGCATTTCTACCATTGAGGGAGAGTTGCAGTTCACCCTCCACTTCAGTTACCTGAAAATCAGGAACGATTTGTTGGAGCGATTTCGATGATTCACGCATTGAACCACCTGGTTTGGGATTGAGCCGGACAATTTCGTCTATGGCCTCGCGGAGATCATCTTCGGAAATCTCCATTTTCTGGATAATCTTTTTGTAGTGTTTCTTGGTAAACGATTCAAAATGATCTTGAAGAATTTTGAGTGCCGTGTAACGTGTAATATCACCATCTAATTTTCTATCCATTTGAAGAATAAGGCATTCGCGAAGATTGCGAGCGCCAATTCCTGGAGGATCCAGTTTTTGAACATATTCAAGGACCTCCTCGAGTTCTTCTTCAGTGGTCATGACGTTTTGTGAGAACGCCAAATCATCGACGATAGCTTCTAATTCTCGTTCTATATACCCCGCATCATCGAGATTGCCAATTAGAAAAGTGGCTATGAGCGCTTCCTTCTCTGTAAGTTGCTGCAAATTGAGCTGATTGAGTAAGCGCTCCTGAAACGATTTTCCTGAACTTAAAGGAATAGCTTTTTCATCTTCGTCTTTGCCTTTATTTGAGACTGATGTTTTATAGGTCGGTTCATCATCACCAATGTATTCGTCGATATCGAAATCACGTTCTTCATCCGCACGCTCTTCCTCGTATTCTTCTTGCTCGAATTCATCCTCGATTTCTTCTTTGCCTTCTTCGAGTGCTGGATTTTCTTCAATTTCCTGTTTAATACGCTGATCGAGCTCCATTGTAGGCACCTGCAACAATTTCATTAGTTGAATCTGCTGAGGGGAGAGCTTTTGCTCCAGTTTCTGCGATAATGATTGTTTCAGTGCCATATTATTAAACGCTTGTTTCTCGTATTAAGATAATGCTTTTTTATGAATGTCGTTAATATAATTAAAATTCTGCATTCAAAGGAGTCCGTGGAAAGGGGATCACGTCCCGAATATTGGTCATTCCTGTTGCAAACATGACCATGCGTTCAAATCCCAGGCCAAAACCTGCATGGGGTACTGTTCCAAACTTGCGCGTGTCTAAATACCACCAGATTTCCTTCTCATCAACAGAAAAATCGGCACATTTTCGTTTCAAGACATCCATACGTTCTTCCCGCTGTGAACCTCCTACAATTTCACCAATACCCGGGAATAAAACATCCATTGCGGCAACGGTTTCGTCATCTTCATTTTGACGCATGTAAAAAGCCTTAAAGGACGCAGGGTAATCGGTAATAATCACTGGTCGCTTAAATTCTTTCTCCACTAAATAGCGTTCGTGTTCCGATTGTAGATCTTTGCCCCAGGCCACATCGTATTTAAATTTTTTCTTTTTGTATGGTTTGGAGCGTTGAAGTACCTCGATGGCTTCAGTATAAGTAATGCGCTTAAAATCATTATTGGCTACAAATTCCAGGCGCTCCTTTAATCGCATAGAATCACGTTCTTTGGCTGGCTTTTGCTGTTGTTCCTTGTTGTCCCGATCATCCAGAAAAGCTAAGTCATCAGGATAGTTGTTCAAAACGAAAGAGCACAAGTATTTGAGGAATGACTCCGCTAAATCCATATTTTCGTCGTTGTCACTGAAGGCTACTTCAGGTTCGATCATCCAGAATTCAGCAAGATGACGAGAGGTATTGGAATTTTCAGCTCTGAATGTAGGTCCAAAAGTATAGACTTGTCCCAGCGCTAATGCTCCGAGTTCCGCTTCAAGTTGTCCGGAAACAGTTAGATTCACCGGCTTCCCAAAAAAGTCAGATGAAAAGTCAATTTCGCCCTCGGGATTTTTGGGGATATTATTGAGATCAAAGTTGGTGACGCGAAACATTTCTCCAGCTCCCTCTGCATCTGAACCAGTGATGATAGGGGTATGCAAATTGTAAAATCCTTTTTCGTGAAAAAAGTGATGGATAGCATACGAAAGCCCGTGACGGATACGAAAAACGGCCCCGAACGTATTCGTTCTGAATCGAAGATGTGCCTGTTCACGCAGGAAATCAAGTTTGTGCTTTTTAGGCTGCATCACTGTTTTTTGGACTTCCTCAGGAGCTGCATCACCAATGATCTCAATAGATTCAACTTGTATTTCGTGGGATTGTCCCTTTCCTTCAGATGCTACGAGCGTACCTGTAACACCGATTGCCGCGCCTGTAGTCACGCGCTTGAGCATTGCTTCTTCGAAATCTTCGTAATCGAGAACAGCTTGCAATGTATGTATGGTTGAACCGTCATTAATCTGGATAAATCGCTTACTTCTAAAAGCGCGTACCCAGCCCTGTATTAAAACTTTTGATCCTTCTTCTGGATGTGCTAATATTTCACTGATTTTCGTGCGTTTCATGTGCCTTTTTTTGATCTCTGCAAAAATAGAAAGAATCAGCACATACGAATAGCTCGCTGTCCACTTTTCCAGTGTTACGTCGCGAGCCACATAGCATGAACCGTTTCCATTCATTTTTTGAGTGTTTTTGTGTACATCTGAAACGCTGCAACAGAATTTTTTAAGCAATGGCAGTTATTTTCCATAGCTCAGGCTGATTTAAATCCTAACAAGTGTGTGATTCATGCTTAACTACTTCTGAATGAACGCGAGCACTTTAATGTTGGGAACGAATTCGTATCGAATACTATTTGCTAGTTATTTATGATTGATGCGCTTGCATACCTCACCTCATCAGTCCTTCCACCCTTAAAGAATATATTTTTATCTTTAGCTCACAACATTGAATTTATGCCAGAAAATAAAAGAACAAAAGCTCAGGAAGCCACGCAGGCTATCGAACGAATTTATATTACGATGAGGCACTTGTTTAATAGAGGGTTTTACAAGCCGATGGGTGTGTCGGGAACAACGCTTCGAGAAGGATTACTCGAATTGCAACCTGAAATATACGGTTCGATTGCCGAGGAAAAAGTGGAGTTGAACGGGCTCATCTACGTTCTGGATCGCTTGCCTGCAGGAATCGAAGAGTGCAGCGCCATCAACTTAACTGGGGATGAAGGATATCGATTGTCAAAAATACCCCCTATTATTCCACCAAAGCGTCGACGCAATTGTTATCGGGTTGATGACCATCAGATGAATATAGAAATCACGCGCGGACGATCGGATATATACGATGTTTTGACGCACCTGACATTCTTGTTTATTGAATCCCACAAAATTGCACAAAGAGCAGTTATTGATGATGATGGTAAGCTTACTCGGGAATGGCAAATCCTGGAGGAAACTGCGCTCAAGAAAAAGGTAAGCAACAAAGAATTGGAGATTGCTTTTGTTCACACGGCTAACATTTTAGGGCGCACTTTTGAAGAAGTGCTGGTTATCCACAGGATGCTCGATAAAGATAACCCTTCCCGATTATTGCGCGTCATCTATTGGCTTGGACGACTTGCGATCGATGAATTGTTAGATGAAAATAAACGCATGATTATGTTTAGTCCTGTTTTGCGCGAGCGATTAGGGCATCATATTCACGGTGACCGCTGGGCCAATAACATCAAAAGCTTGTTAGAGCAACATGGACTAATTGATCGATCTATTCATATCATAAGTGCTAACATGCACAGCGTGATGAATTTTCTCTATGCGAAACAAACGCTCAAAGGTAAGTCAAAGTCAACCGGGAAAAAAGATGTTTTTGAAATGCTCAGTCAACCTGATAATGAAAAGCAGCGAGAACAGATTTTATCGCTAGCGGAGAAAATGGGTATGATATATTACAAGGATACATCGGGCACAAATATTGACGTTCAGTTGTTTGATTTGTCTAAAATAGATCTATCATCTAGCTTCTTGCCGGGTGATTCGAGTAACGATGTACTCATCGTTATGGATTATGCTTTTGGTGAACAGGCTTATGAGACTATGGATGAATTGCTCAAACCATTCAAGAAAGCGAAGGATGGTCCGCGAAAAATCGACGTGAAATCGGTGTCGATTATGGGGAAGGCAGGTATCTTGAATGGGATTAAAGGGGATGTAATGATTCCTTCGGCTCACATTTTTGAAGGAACAGCGGATAATTACCCGTTCGACAATATATTGCAAAAATCAGATTTTGAGGGAGAAGGGTTGTCTGTCTATGAAGGTCCCATGATTACCGTTTTGGGAACTTCTTTGCAAAATAAGGAAATGTTGAGGTATTTTAAAAAGTCAACATGGAATGTTATAGGCTTGGAGATGGAAGGAGCTCATTATCAAAAAGCGATTCAGGCTGCATCCAAAATTCGGAACAGCATTGGAAAAGATGTCCGCATCGCTTACGCTTATTACGCTTCAGATAACCCGCTTGAAACTGGGAGTACGCTGGCTTCAGGAGGACTTGGTTTGACGGGTGTTAAACCAACTTATTTGATAACGGAGAAGATTTTGATGCAAATCGTTGGTAAGAAAGAGAGCTGACGTCGTGGATTACCTCTTTATATATGTAATCTGATATACAGTTCTTTCATCTCATAGTAGGTGTAAATACATCTCCTTTTGATTATCCTGAATGAATTCGTTACTTTTGTATAGTATTTTTAGAAAAAAATAAAATCGATGAGTGAAACACAAGAAAAATTAAATTACAAGGTAAAAGATATAAGCCTTGCTGATTGGGGAAGAAAAGAAATACGACTGGCCGAAGCAGAAATGCCAGGTTTAATGTCGTTGAGAGAAGAGTATGGTAAAGAAAAACCACTGAAAGGTGCTAGAATTGCAGGATGTTTGCACATGACTATCCAAACGGCGGTATTAATTGAAACACTGGTAGAACTTGGAGCTGACGTAACATGGTCGTCATGTAACATTTTTTCAACGCAGGATCATGCAGCAGCGGCTATCGCGGCAGCGGGGGTTCCTGTTTTTGCCTGGAAGGGCATGAACGAGGAAGAATTTGATTGGTGTATTGAACAAACACTGCACGCTTTTGAAGGTGGTCAGTCTTTGAATATGATCTTGGACGATGGTGGTGATTTGACCAACATGGTTTTTGATAAGTACCCTGAATTGGCAAAAGAAATTAAAGGTCTTTCAGAAGAAACAACAACTGGTGTACACCGTTTGTATGAACGTATGAAGAATGGTACGCTAGTAATGCCAGCTATTAATGTAAACGATTCTGTCACAAAATCAAAGTTTGACAATAAATACGGATGTAAAGAGTCTCTGGTAGATGCGATTCGCCGTTCCACGGATACAATGATGGCTGGTAAAGTAGCTGTTGTTTGTGGTTATGGAGACGTTGGTAAAGGTTCTGCAGCTTCTTTGCGAGGTGCGGGAGCTCGAGTTATTGTTACAGAAATAGATCCAATTTGTGCCCTTCAAGCGGCAATGGACGGTTTTGAAGTGAAGCAGCTAGACACTGTAGTGGATCGTGTGGATATCGTCGTGACAACAACAGGGAATAAAGATATCGTTGTTGGCCGTCACTTTGAAGCGATGAAGGACAAGACGATCGTGTGTAATATTGGACATTTCGATAACGAGATTGATGTAGCTTGGTTAAATTCAAACGCACAGAATAAATCAGAAATTAAACCTCAGGTTGATCTTTACGAACTTGGAGGAAAAGAAATTATTCTTTTGGCCGAGGGTCGATTAGTGAACTTAGGATGTGCAACTGGGCATCCATCTTTTGTGATGTCGAATTCTTTTGCTAACCAAACGCTCGCACAAATGGAGCTTTGGAACAATAGCGATAAGTATGAAAACAAAGTTTATATGCTTCCTAAGCACCTTGATGAGAAGGTAGCAGAACTTCACCTTTCGAAAATTGGAGTGGAATTAGAATCACTTTCTAAAGATCAAGCGGATTATATTGGAGTAGATGTTAAAGGGCCTTTCAAGCCTGAACACTATCGCTATTAGTGGTTGATTAGACACTATTTTATTTAAGCAAAAAGTTGCTCGAGAGGGTGGCTTTTTGTTTTTATGCTGTCTAAGCATATCAAAGATCATTTTATTCTCCTTATGTTTAATTTTATTGTTACATTTATTGGGTAATTAAAGTAAACTAGCACACATGAGATTGATTGTTTTCATTTTATCGCTTTGTTTTTCAAATGGTGTTATCTTTGCTCAAGAAGAAGCAGAGGTCGTGCCGCCAGTGAAAAATCAAGACTTTGTACTTGATTTGTACATCGGTTATCCGAATTGGGGGACTTATAATTTTGATAGCTATATTACAGAAATAACGAATTCGAGGCCATCAACTGTACAGGGAATTGTCCCTGTTGGGTTAAAGGCAGAGTTTATGCTATCAGATGAAATTAGTTTTACTCTGGATGGTTCTTACTCCGAATGGGGAGGAGAATGGGATTATGAACAAAATACAGTAGATGGCAACAATAACCCTGTTATTAACACTTATGAGAACAACTTCAAAGCATCGCGTTTTATGTTTCAGATTGGTGCGAATTATCACCTCCCGGATCTTGGAAGGGATGATTTAGATATGTACATGGGGTTTGGTATTGGAACAAATAATATCAATACATCAGGAGATGTTGAACAACCTGGTTTTGACGCCAAAAGCCAAATGTACTTTTTAAATAATGGTTTTTTTGCTACCTCAGCAACGTTGGTAAATAGTCCAATATCTGCTCGATTCAGATTGGGTGGCCGTTATTTCTTCAATGAGAACTTAGGTGTAAACGTTGAAGTAGGGACGGGAGTACGTACCATTGCGTTTGGCCTTGCTTATAAACTTTAATATTTAATTTGAAAATGATGAAGCACCTTTTTACTTTATTGATCACAGTATTATTTTTTCTATCTCCAGTTCATGAATCTAAAGCTCAGACGACGCTCAATGAAGAGGATTTTCTAATTACTGGGTTTAGTTCTTATCCCAACTGGGGCAAGTTTTTTATCGAACAGTACCTGGAGGGTACTAACGCCTCTGAAATCTCTCTCGGCGGATTGCCACCATCTGGGTTAAAGCTGGAATATATGCTTTCCAATCAATTCGGATTTACATTGGACGGTATTTACAATTCATGGAATGCTTCTTGGATACAAAACACCTATAATTATGATTTAAATGTAACTCGTCTGCGAATTCAATTAGGGTTTAATTATCATATTCCTGATCATGGAGCCGAAAATCTAGACCTGTATGGAGGTTTTGCTTTGGGTTCTAATTCTAGCACTCGATCGTTTGATACAGATGCACCGAATTCTATGGTGGAGAATTTTATTAATAACCCATTTGTCAATATACCTATTTCATCACGCTTCAGAATTGGAGCAACTTATTTTCTCAAACAAAATTTTGGTTTAAATGTTGAGCTCGCAACGGGTGGTCCGATGATCGGTATGGGTGTTGTGATTCGTCCATAGTATTGGTGAATGGACTAAACATCGCGCACCTCAAAAGGGTTGAAGTTGCCCATTGATTCTATTTCCCTGATCGTATTATTTTCGACACGTAAAACACGTCCCGGAAACTTCTCAACCAAGCTCATATCGTGTGTGGCCATCAGTAGTGAAGTGCCTTCATTGGCTATAGCGATGAGTAGCTGCATAATAGCTTCTGAAGTTTCGGGGTCTAAATTACCCGTGGGCTCGTCTGCTAGAATAAGAGCAGGATTATTAAGTAGTGCTCTGGCAATAGCTACGCGCTGTTGCTCTCCACCTGATAATTCGTGCGGCATTTTGTATGCTTTTTCTTCGATACCGACCATGCCTAGCACTTTTAATCCGCGCTGCTCCATTTCTTTCTTCTTCTTCCATCCTGTCGCTTTCATTACAAAAAGGAGATTTTTCATCACGGATCGGTCTGTGAGCAACTGGAAATCCTGAAATACAATGCCAATTTTCCTTCTGAGTAATGGAATTTCCCGTTTCTTGAGTTTGGTCAGATCAAAACCGGCTACCGTTCCTTTACCATCAATGAGTGGTAAATCACCATAGAGCGTTTTGAGAAAACTACTTTTTCCTGTACCCGTTTTTCCGATGAGGTAGACAAATTCTTTTTCACTAATGGTGACATTCAAATCCTGCAGAACAGTGACTTTTTTCTGTTCTATCCTTCCTTGTTGTATTTCGACGACCTTCTTCACTGATTTTAAGCTTTATTCAAATATCTACAAAATATAATCATTTAATCCACACGCATCATAACAATCTTAACAGAATCGCGTTTATAACTTTTGAGACTTATCATCGGAAACAGAGATTTCCTCTATACTTTTAGCTTTAGTAAAAACTCTATTATAATTGTACATGATCATGTCGGCGCAGCGTTTTATCACGATTTTATTATTTACCGTTGCAGTTACTTGTTCAGTTGCGCAGCGAACAGAGAAGTATGATAGTGAATATGCTTCTTTTTACAGGGCAGAGGATTTATTTGAAAAAGAACAATACAGCGCTGCCAGGGCTCAATTTGCTCAATTTACGGATTCATTTGAAGATAAAAATGACCCTTTATTTGTAAAGGCGCGCTATTATGAAGGGCTAGCAGCATTGCATTTGTATAATAATGATGCGGTAAAAATTCTTCAGGAGTTTATTCATGAATACCCCGAGAGTATTTATAAAAATGACATCTATTTAAAAATAGGAAAATATTTCTATCAGCGAAAAAAATATACAGATGCCGTTGTCTGGCTTCAAAAGACTGATCGGACAGAAGTAGCTTCAACGCAGTTAACAGAATATTATTTTAAGTTAGGATATGCCCACTTCCAACTAGGAGAATATACCGCAGCCAGAAATGCATTTTATGAGATCAAAGATGATTCCTCGAATTACGCAGCACCCGCGCTCTATTATTATTCGCATATTGCCTATCAAAATGAGACTTATCAAGAGGCATTGGATGGATTTTTGAAACTGTTAAATCATCCGACATTTAAAAACGAAGTGCCTTATTATATCACACAAATTTATTATTTGCTGGGTGATTATGAAAAACTGACTGATTTTGCTCCTGATCTAATGAGCCGAGGCGAAGAGCCACGCTCTCCTGAAATGAATTTACTGATCGGTGATGCATATTATCGCACTAAAAAATACGATGAAGCAGCAGATTATTTAAAAGCATACGATCGCAGCAGCGAGACGACTAGAGAACAAGATTATGCCCTTGCATTTGCCTACTATAAAAGTCACCAATATGAATCGGCAATCCCCGTATTTGATCGCGTAACCCGAGAGGAAGATCAGTTGGCACAAACAGCCTATTATCATATCGCAACGTGTTACCAACAAACAGATCAATTGAACTACGCCAGGACGGCATTTAAATCTGCAGCAGCACTTGATTATGATGCAGAAACACAAGAGGATGCGCTCTACAATTATGCTGTGCTTTCTTATGAACTTGATTACAATCCTTACAATGAAGCTATTGAAGCTTTCGAGCTATTTTTAGAAAAATTTCCACGATCTAAAAGACGTGAAGATGTCTACAGCTATTTGGTGAATGTGTATTCCAACACGAAACGTTATAATGAGGCGTTACAATCCCTCGACCGCATTGAAGAACTCAATATTCAACTGAAAACAGCTTATCAGGTCGTAGCATTCAATATGGGGATAGAACGTTTTGAGCGCGGTGCATATCAAAGTGCCATCCAGGCCTTAAAGCGCGTCAGTAAATACCCCGTTAATGCTGAAATATCTGGGAAAGCTGTATTTTGGACCGCTGATGCACATTATCGCCTCACGGATTATGTGAACGCTATCAAAGAATTTCGAAGTTTTCTATCTATTCCCGGTGTTAATGATAAGCAACTGAAACATGGAGCTTACTATAATATTGCCTATTCTTATTATCAACAAGAAGATTGGATCCAGGCGATTCAAGCGTTCAGAACCTATACCCAATTATCTGGTATTGAAGACGATCGCCGATTGGCTGATGCCTTTGCACGGATCGGTGACTGTTATTATACCAAAGATGAACCAGATTTTGAGAAGTCGGCCATGAATTACGAGAAAGCACTCAATTATGAATCGCAAAATATGGATCGCATTTTATATGCACTGGCTAAGGTGTATGGCTTTCGATCTGGAAAACGTCAAAAGCGTATTGAGACCTTGCTTGATATTATCAATAATTACTCTGGCTCATCTTATGTCATACCTGCGATTTTTGATGTTGGAATGAGTTATAAAAATTCTGGAAATAATGAGAAGGCACTGCAGTATTTCAACCAAATTGTCAACGATTACCCCAATAATATCCTCGTACAGGATGCATTGATTGAGATTGCTGATTTGAAGTACAAGCAAAAAAAATATCGGGAATCGGAAAGCTATTTCCGACGGGTTCTCAACGAGTATGCCCTTAACGATGAAATGTGTAAACGCGCTACACAAGGCTTAATTGATATCTACAAAGCAACCAGGAGGCAAAATGAAGTAACCAATTTGCGCAATGAATTTGCATGTGCAGAAATATCTGATGATGATGAAGAGGTGATTTTTTATGAAGCGGCCAACGAACTTTATCTTAATGAAAATTATGAAGAAGCAATACCGGAGCTTAAAAAATACCTGGAGCGCTACCCTGATGGTCGATTTACAATCCAGTTGTTGAGTTACATAGCGGATATTTATTACCAAAAAGGAGATGAAGAAAAAGCGCTCGAATACTACGCACAAATTATCGAAAAACGCAACTCGAGTTATACTGAAGAAGCGTTGATACGTGCGTCTAAAACACTTTACAATAAAGGTGAATATGAAAAAGCACTTCCTTACTATGATCAATTGGAAGAATTGGCATCAACTCCTCAGGTGATTTTCAATACCCGGGTTGGCCTGATGCGCTGTAACTATTTGCTTGAGCATTACTCTAATGCTGCAGAAATGGCGCGAAAGGTGTTGGATGATAAACTGCTGACAGATGATGATAAGCGCGTGGAGGCGAATTACGTTGCGGGTATGTCCTTATTTCATACCGAAAAATATGAAGAGTGTCAATCATTCTTGCGCTGGACGGCTGACCATACGGGTAAAGAGCGTGGTACAGAGGCACTTTATACCTTAGCTGCATCCCAATACCATCTCGATAAATATGATAAGTCCGAGAAAATTCATAAAGAATTGATGAAGCGCAAACCAGCCTACGACTATTGGATTGCCAAATCCCTTATTTTACAGGCGCGTGTTTTTCTTGCTAGAGACGAGTTGTTCCAGGCAGAGAAGACTGTAGATCTAGTGTTGAAAAACTATCCAAACAAAGAGGATGATGTCATAAATGAAGCTCAATCGGTGAAAGATGAAATTATGCAGTTAAAAAATGCTTCAAAAGCAATTGAGGATAATGGCAATCGTATGATTGAGATAAATGAGGAGGATGATGAGTAGATTAAATTTTATTATAGGAGTTTCTTGCATCTTTGCAATTGTATCTAACAGTTGGTCTCAGGAAAATAATGGAGATGTCCAGGTAACCACGGATTCTGATCGTTCGTTGCCACCGGTCAATAGAGTCAGTATGCGACCGTCTATGATTGATACGGCGATTACCTCAACGGTTACTGACTATCCGTTGCTCGTATTACAAGAAAATACGAGTTTTGAAATTGATAAAATAGCTCCTGCGAATATACGTCATCGCCCACAACTCCCACAGCTTTACAGAGGGTATGCGAAATTGGGAGCAGGAAGTCGCCTTATGGGGTTGGGTGAACTTTATTATAATTCTATACGTTCAAGAAAATATCATTGGGGAATACATGCTAAACATTTATCAGAATGGGGGCAAATCCCTGAGGTTGCTCCTTCACAATACGATCGAACTAAAGTAAAGGCTTTTGGCAAGGTAGAAGAACGACGCTACTCGTACGGTGGTGAAATCGGATACAAGAATTACGGCCTTCACTATTACGGTTTTGAGAACCCAGATGCCGCTCGAGATAGTATATCACAGCGCTATCAGTCTGTAGATTTTTCAGGTTTTTTTGATGCGCACAAGAAGGACTCTGCGATGCTGAATTATCGGATTGGGTTGGACTACTCCAATTTTTTGGATCAAAAACCTTCGGTGGATTCTTTGAGTAAATGGAGGGGGCAAGAAAATAATGTGGGGATTCGATCAACTTGGCAGTATAACATGTCCACGAATGTATTGCTTTCCAATTTAAGAGCCGATGCCGATGTTAGCTTTAATGATTATCGTTATGGTATTCGGGATAGCTCTATTGCACCAATGGATACAGGTTTTGTGCATCAGAATACACTTGTACAGTTGCGCCCCGTCACCAGCTTTTATAGCCTCAATGAGAAATTACATTTTAAATTAGGAGGAGCATTCGCACTCAATATTAACCAAAATGTACAGGCTAGTTTATATCCTATTGCTGAAGTGAAATATTCCCTTTTTGACGATTTATTTATTCCTTATGCTGGAGTCGAAGGAGGAATGAAACAACGAAGATTTACTCATCTGGCACGTACAAATGAATTTATCAGATCAAACGTTGAACTGAATAATCGTAGTCGATATGAGGCGCACTTTGGTATAAAAGGAACACTAACGTCTAAAATGCGGTTTAACATTGGAGCTTCTTTTGCAACACATCGTAATCAAGCCCTATATGTCAATGACACAGTGCTTTCTTCTGGTAATCAATTCCGCGTTATTTATGATACGGTTAATGTTTCCACCATTAGCGGTAGTTTGTCTTATCAACAAAATGAAAAACTGAAAATTGATGGAATTGCCCGTTTTCACTCTTATCAGGCACGAAATAATCCGTACGCATGGAATTTACCGCAATTTGAATTTATTGCACGCGGAAATTACAATATTGCCGACAAATTGCTCATAAAGTTGGATTTTACTTTAGAAACGGGAAGGACTGCTAAAGCGTTTGATCCCGATCAAGAGGGTGTAATGGAACAAGACGGACAGCTATACCGACCTTTAGGTGTAATCGCCGATGCCAATATAGGAGCTGAATTTCGCTATACGAAACGGATATCTATTTTTGCCAATTTCAATAATGTGGCAGCACAACGTTATAAAAGGTGGTACGGTTACCCTGTTCAAGGATTTCAATTCATGGCTGGAGCAACGTTTCGCTTTTGACAAAATCAAGGAATTCAAACGTATTTATTCGAAGTAGTGAACAAACTTTCTTCTTGGTCTGTTTTGTAGACAGAGAAAGTCACAGTACTTTTGTTTTAATTGTAGAAACATGGCAAATTATCAAGCTGGTCAACTATTAAGGGATATCAATAATCCTCATGATCTCCGAAAACTGACGGAGGACGAACTTCCTCAGGTAAGTGATGAAGTCAGGCAATATATCATTGATGTAATTTCAGAGATTGGAAACTCGCATTTTGGGGCGAGTTTAGGTGTTGTTGAACTGACAGTAGCATTACATTATGTGTTTGATACACCTAAAGATCAGTTAGTTTGGGATGTGGGTCATCAAGCCTATGGTCATAAGATATTGACGGGCAGGAGAGATGTTTTTCATACAAATAGAATAAAAGGAGGAATCAGTGGTTTTCCAAAGCGCAGCGAAAGTGAGTATGATACTTTCGGCGTAGGGCATTCTTCAACTTCTATTTCAGGAGCTTTGGGGATGGCTGTAGCTAATCGCTACAAAGGAGAGAAGGAGCGTCAACATATTGCTGTAATCGGTGATGGCGCGTTGACTGCTGGCTTGGCTTTTGAAGGATTGAATCACGCTGGTTTTGAAAAAGATGCCAACTTGTTGGTTGTTTTGAATGATAATTGCATGTCGATTGACCCCAACGTTGGAGCATTAAAAGATTATCTTACGGATATAACGACTTCACATACCTACAATAAAGTTAAAGATGAGGTTTGGAGCATGCTGGGAAAACTGTCTAAGTTTGGTCCCGATGCGCGAACGGTTGTAAGCAAAGTATCTTCCGCTTTAAAAGGAAGTTTACTGAAGCAATCGAATATGTTTGAATCGCTGAACTTTAGATACTTCGGTCCTGTTGATGGTCATGATGTAATTGGATTAAAAAAGATATTTGAAGATTTAAAGGATATTCCAGGTCCGAAAATTTTACATTGTGTAACCAAGAAAGGCAAAGGATTTAAGTTCTCTGAAGAGGGGAATCCCACGCAATGGCATGCACCAGGTGTCTTTAATAAAGATACGGGTGAAATTGTGAAGATCGTTCCCACGTCACCTCAACCACCCAAATATCAGCAAGTTTTTGGACATACAATTGTGGAGCTGGCAGAGGAGAATGAAAAAATTATGGGTATTACTCCAGCCATGCCTTCGGGGAGTTCGCTCAATATCATGATGGAAGCGATGCCCGATCGTGCATTTGATGTAGGGATTGCTGAACAACATGCTGTAACGTTCTCAGCAGGACTTGCTACACAAGGGATGATCCCTTTTTGTAATATTTATTCATCCTTTATGCAGCGGGCTTATGATCAAGTAATACACGACGTTGCTTTGCAAAATTTAAATGTCGTATTCTGCCTGGATAGAGCTGGATTTGCCGGGGCAGACGGTGCGACGCATCATGGTGCCTATGATTATGCGTACATGCGTGCAGTTCCCAATATGACGGTGGCAGCACCGATGAATGAATCTGAGTTGCGAAATATGATGCTTACCGCCCAGCAAGATGATATGGGACCTTTTAGTATACGTTATCCGCGCGGAAAGGGAGTGATGACTGAGTGGAAGACTGCCATGAAAGCGATGAAAGTTGGTACGGGCAGACGTGTAACTGCTGGTGAAGATGTAGCTATTTTAACCATAGGACACCCTGGTAATTTTGCTCAGGATGCCATCAAAGAATTAAAACAACTTGGAGCTTCTGTAGCTCATTACGATATACGTTTCGTAAAGCCGTTGGATGAAAATCTATTGCACGAGGTGTTCTCCAAATTTGATAAAGTAATCACCATTGAAGACGGTTGTTTGATGGGAGGAATGGGAAGCGCAATTCTTGAATTTATGGTGGATCAGGGGTATACCGCAAAAGTGAAGCGAATGGGAATTCCAGATGAGTTCCTTCACCATGGAACGCAACAAGAGCTCTATATGGATGCTGGATTTGATACCGAGAGCATCATTAAAACAACGATTGAAATGCTTCCAGAACTGAAGTCAGATCTCAGTGATGAAACGAAGCAGAAGTATTCTGTTGGATAAGATTCTCAAAAAGACATTAGATTGAGAAAGGGACAGATATTAATTCGTCCCTTTTTTAATTTTTAGAAACTTCATTAACTCTTTACAAAAACATTCTTAGGCTCTGTAAAAAACTTCAGTGCTTCCCAACCACCTTCTCTTCCCACACCAGAAGATTTTGTACCACCAAAAGGCGTTCTTAAGTCACGAACCAACCACGCATTGATCCAAACAATACCAGCGTCAACTTGATCCGCCATTCGATGAGCTCTTTTGAGGTC
>CAJXMN010000008.1 GCA_913056215.1 uncultured Flavobacteriales bacterium
CCGCCACTTAGGTAAAAATTACCCGGTGCCTGGTTGAGGATACGCAGGTCATTCTCATTTTGCATAATTAATCCACCATCCTTCTCGTTGGAACCTGTCGTCGAGTTGGTGATCGCAAAACGACCTGTAGGCCCGTAATCCAGCGTCGACAAAACAACTGGATCTGAAGGATCCTCTGGTTCGAGGCTTACGGAATAATTCGTCGTGCCGTGTATTTGCAGGTGGTGCTTGGGCGTAGAGGTGTTAATACCTGTAAAACCATCGTCGCGATTGATGTGCATACGTTCGATGCCATTGGTGTGCAAACGCAGCGACGCATTGTTGTTACTACCAATCTCTCCTGAGCTTAAGCGGACATCTTTATAAAACACAAAATATGGTCGATTCGTATAAAAACCTGCATTCCCTGAACTGTTTAATCTCAAATCCAGGTTGGTACCCGTAGTGGTCGAGAAACGATACTGATCCGACTGGGTTCCTCCCAGCCATTGATTGGTTTGGGCACCTCCTAAGAGCGGGATGCCCAACGCAAACAAAAGCGCAAGAAACAGCGTTCTGGAACATTTGTTGTTAAAAGATTTCACAAATTCGTACAAGTTCGGTTGATTCGCTCGCTCCCTCGTAGCCCATACTACATTTTTCATCGGTTCTTCATTTAGGCTGCTCAAGAGAAAACACCAGTGGCATGCTTGGTTCTATTAATTAAACAGCGGTTCGTTATTTTTAATTAATCTACTGCAAGTCTAAAAAAAAAAAAAAAACGACTGCACAAAGCCGATTCAAAAAAAGGTGGAATTTTAACATTTTGACTTGTTCTTGCAGAAAATTAACATTTGAATGGGAAGGCTCACAATGGGTGTCATTTTCAACTGTCTGGCCGTTTCATCGTCTTGCTTTTTATTGAATGATCTACTCATCTTCAAGTGGCGAAGCCACTATCATATAGGTTACGCATCCATCAGCGGGGGAAAATCGCTCGCCGATGCAACAGCTGAAACTACATTCATTCCTCCCTGGGCATCCAATCATTAAATCTTTATCCGATAAAATAACAGTAGTTCCTAAAAACTGTGTTTCCCAAAAGCGCTCGTTTTATTCTTCCCCTACTGCGAGCCAAAAACAAAGCAGTAGCGCCCGTAGAAGAATAAAACCTTTAGCCCTTAGAAAACGTAATCAAGCAGAATTTCTACATGTATCAAGTAAATGAACTATAATTTCTCCTGCAATTGGTGTCCTGAAATCGATTCAATTTCCTCAAGCGGAGTGGACATTTTTTTTTGAGCCGTGATGATTTGCACATTTTTTCCTACTGGTGCCCACCTTCCCGGATGCATGGGGCGCATTTTTGTAAATAATCCGATGGATTGCTTACCCAAAACTGCTGCAATATGTAGGGGTCCTGTACTGCAAGCGACCAAAGCATCAACGCTGTCAATAAAAGTAATAAACGCACCCAGTTTCATGGTTCCGGAGATATCGATAATTTCTGGATGGCTAGGAAGCTCACTCCTGAACAGAAGCCCCTCTTTCTCCGTGCCTGAAAAAAACACTCTAAAATGCTTGTCGACTAATTTAATTGCAAGATCTATATACTTTTCAATGGGCCATTCTACGGCGGATCCCTGAGATTTTGGATGAAGAATGATCGTCTTTCGATCTGTTTGAAGTAGCTTCTTTTGATCGTTTCCAATCTCTTTAGTTGGTCTAAAATTCGTTGATAACCAAGTTTGAATGAGGTCCAAACCTGGAACCTGTTCCATTCCGAATATATTGAACAACTTAAAATTTAGTTGTGCTTCATGCAGCTCTGAATGCTTGCGTGTAAAGTTTGGTCGGTGATTACACGTCAAAAAATGAAAAGCGCGGTGGGACGTCCCAATGCGCATCGGCACTTTTGCTTTTCGCACTAATTTAGCAATGCGCTTATTGGGAAACACATGGACAAATGCGTACACGTTCCACGATCGGATTTCACTTATGATGGATTGTTCGGGTTGCTGCACGATTTCATCCCAAAACTTTATTTCGTCAATCGCAGAAAAAGATTCAAGAATGGGTCGTGTATACTTTTTTCCAAGGAAAATCACCCGGCACTCCGGGTAGGTCTCCTTAATCCAGGCGCATACGGGTAGTGACAGCATAACGTCTCCTATACTATCTGTACGACTGATGACGATCGTTTTACCGTTCAAGTTATGTTGCGCTTTGCTCATGATTTAACCGTCTTAGTTCTTTGTATTTTAAAATATTCGAAAGCGCAGAAATACGTGCGATATGCCATCCCATTCTGCCATCTAAAATACCCTTTTTAATAAGGTACATTGATATCCATCTTCCCAATGCACTTAGGTAGGGCTTTATAGCGGATGCTTTTTTTCCACTTGCTGCCATTTTTTGAGCTGTCAGTCGGGAATATTTATCTGCCCTGGCACGATGCTCCTCAAAGTTATAATATGAAAAATGGTGCAAATGTCCTGGAAGTAGTTGAGGTTGGGGATTGCCGTCCACAACCAGTTCCTCGTGCACGTATTGTCCTTCCCATCGGCTGTTATCTCGAGGAAATATTCGTGTTTTTATATCGGGATACCACCCAGAATGTTTAATCCAGGCACCACAGTAATTGGTCAGGCGATTTACCGCATATATACCCTCAAGGCCTTCTTTTTTAATTGCTAACAATGCGCTTTGGAGTTTGGAGTCCGGAGCTTCGTCTGCATCTACGGAAAAAATATAATTGTGGGTCGCCAGACTATTGAGGTAATTTTTTGACGCGGAATACCCTTGCCACTTGCGTTGTTCAAAGCGAACGCCTTTCGCTTTGCAAATCGCAGGTGTTCGATCGGTTGAAAATGCATCCAATACAATAATTTCATCGGCTACGGGTAACAAAGCATCAATACACCTTCCTATATTCCGTTCTTCGTTAAGGGTGATAATTGTTGCCGTTATTTGATGTTCCTTTTTCTGCGTCATACCGATTAGACAAAGTTAGCACAAAATTCAAAAAACAATGGCAATAAAAAAGTCGCTCCACGCGGAGCGACTCTAGAGATTTCCTCTATTTGCAAGCTGAGAGGATTTTTTTTTTAGTTCAACAATAATTTATCAATCACTAATTTATTAATCTTTTTTCATTTCCTTGATATAAATCCGTGAGAAATCCAGTTGTTCCATCTCGTTGGTGACAAACTTGCGCACTTTTAGATTAACCATTGTCACGAAGTCGTCCGTCAAAAGGGGCATCACTACGGCATCATCGATGATCATTTGATCGCATTCTGCCAATAGTTCCATGCGCTTCTCTTCATTCGTTTCAGCAAGCGCTTTTTCGAATAATGCATCAAATTCAGGGTTCTTGTATTTAAACGGATTGACGTTCACATCATTTTCATCCATATTCCCTCCATAGAACAAGTTCAAAAAGTTTTCGGGATCTGGGTAATCAGCTACCCAACCTGATCTCCAAAAAATCGCTTCTTCATTACGTATTGCTTCCTCTCTCTCTTCAATTGTTACCAATTTCACATTGATATCTACGTTCAAATTTTGTTTAAGTGAGAACGCCACTGCTTTTGCTAATTTGTGGGTGCCCGACTCTTCCAGTCCGTTTACATAGAGGTCCACTTTTGGAAACCCTCTTCCTTTCGGATATCCAGCCGCAGCCATCAACGCTTTCGCTTCATCTGCATTAAATTTAAAACCATCCACACTATTGGCAGGATAATCCTTCATCTTAGGCACAAAACCGTTCGTCGCAGCCCAGCCTTCGCCTTCTAGCCAGGTTTCGATAATTGCTTCCCGGTCAACAGCCAAGTTAAAGGCTTTTCTCACGTTTTTATCAGCAAAAATCTCACTACCATGCGCAAAGCCATAGTAAGAAATACTCATACTTGACTTGCTATCAACAATATGCTTGACGTTTTCGCCAGCCTTTGCTTCGCTCAACGTACCGAGTACATTTTCAACTTCTTCCACAGGAATATCCAGCACTAAGTCGATCTCTTCCGCGCGGAATGAAAGCAACTCATCGGTTTTATCTTCACTATAGGTCATCACTACGCGATCGAGAAACGGAAGTTCATTACCGAAATCATCTTTACCCCAATAGTTATCGTTGTCCTCGAGCACAATTTTATCTTCTGATAACGAGCTCAATTCAAAAGCCCCAGTTCCCACTGGGTTCTTGCCAATATCCTCACCGTACGCTTCCATCGCTTCTTTCGGGAAAACACTCAAGCCAGTATGCGTAATCACTTTTTGAAACCCAGAAAAAGGTGTAGCTAACTCAATTTTAAGTGTGTAATCATCAACCACTTTGATACCAACAACTTCATCCGCTTCGCCACTGAAGTAAGCATCACCTCCCTTAACCTTATCCTTTAACAACCAAGAAAGGTTATTCAACTTGTGATCTGAACAAGCAAACTCCAAAGAATACTTAAAATCATGTGCTGTCACCTTGCGACCTTTCCCATTTTCGAAACAATCATCATCCTGGAAGAAAACGTCTTCCCGGAGTTCAAATGTAAAGACAGTCGATTGATCGTCGATTGAGAAATCTTTTGCGATACAGGGAACCACCTCAGTACTTGCCGGGTCAATCTTTAGCAACCCTTCAAAAATTTGTGAAGCCACGCGATTCGCATAGACATCCGTAATTTTCAACGGAAACAAATTGGTTACTTTTTCACTAGACATGAAGCGAAATTCTCCACCATATCTCACGCCGCCTTTTGCAAGAATCGTCTCTTCACCGTCGTTATCGTTAGATTCGTTACACCCTAGTAGCAGTGATACACCTATAAAAAGAAATAGAAATTTTTTAAGCATCGAAGTATTAGTTTATAGTATATAAAGAACAAATATAAAAAATTCGTTGACAAACAACGCTTCCAACCGGAAATTAAACTGTCAGCTCAACCCGCAGCCGATCAATAAAACGGTCTTCATAACATCTAATAACCCATTTCTCTTCGCACACGATAAAGGGTTTTATGCGCCACCTTTCTCGCTTTTTCAGCGCCTTCGGCCAAAATATCATCGACTTCACGCGGATGTTCAATGAAATAATTGAAGTGTTCCCTCGGCTGCTTGAAGCGTTCTAAAATAAGTTCGTAGAGCGCTTGCTTTGCATGGCCATAACCTAATCCACCCGCTCGGTATTTTTCTGCCAGTTCCGCCGTTTGATCTGAACTCCCTAGTCGTTTAAAGAGTGCAAAAACATTGCAACTTTCAGGATCTTTTTCAGCCTCCATCGGCAAGCTATCTGTCTCTATCTTCATCACAGCTTTGCGCAATTTCTTATCTGATTGAAAAATATTGATAGTGTTTTTTCTGGATTTGCTCATTTTTTCGCCATCGGTCCCAGGAATCAACTGAGTCTGCTCTTCAATTCTCGCCTCCGGTACGACCAACAGTTCTTTATTAGCACTATTGTTGAGCTTTTGAGCCACATCTCTTGTCATTTCAAGGTGCTGCATTTGATCTTTACCCACAGGAACCTGGTCAGCATCATACAACAGAATATCTGCAGCCATCAGCATCGGGTAGGTAAACAACCCTGCATTTACATCAGAAAGACGATCTGATTTATCCTTAAATGAGTGCGCCAGCGTCAATCGTGAATAGGGAAAATAACACATCAAATACCACGTCAATTCGGTCACTTCAGGTACATCGCTTTGTCGATAAAACACCGTCTTTCCTGGATCGAGACCACATGCTAGCCAAGCGGCAGCTACAGCGTAGGTGTTCTCACTCAACACTTCACCATCCTTAATCTGAGTCAGTGAATGCATGTCTGCAATGAAAAGAAATGATTCGCTATCCGTATTATTCGCCATTTTAATTGCTGGCAGGATAGCACCCAGTAAATTACCCAAATGTGGTGTCCCCGTACTTTGTATCCCAGTCAGTACCCTTGTCATGATGCTTGTTTTAAATTCTTCTCAAGCAAAAATAAAATTTTGTTGAACACCAATGATACTTTAATTACTTTTAGCCTAAATTAATTGAATATGCGCTACATTTTAGCCTTTTTATATAACTTATGGAAGCTCTATATAGGCTTAGTGTTTGCTACAACATTAATTTTATTCTATCCCATTTTTATGGTCCTACTTTCCAAACCTCAACTCAAAAAACACACCTTTCCAATGAATATTTTTTGGTCGCGCATCGTTCGTATACTATGCTTTTATGCCATAGAAAGGACGTCAGCACCCACAGCTATTCCTGCACCTTTTATTATTTGTGCTAATCACACATCCTATCTCGATATCTTCATCATGTACAGCGTCTATCCTGAACACCGTTTTCTTTTTATGGGTAAAAGCGAGATACTCAAATATCCATTAATCAAACGTTTCTTTAAGGACCTCAATATTCCCGTAGATCGCTCCAATAAAGTACGAGCAGCAAAATCATTTATTCAGGCCAGGAAAGCATTGCGCGAAGGGTGGTGTATCGTCATTTTTCCAGAAGGGGGAATCCCGCACGAAACGCCCTATTTGGCACCATTTAAAAATGGCGCTTTCCAGTTGGCTAAATCCGAAAATGTCGGTATCCTTCCTCTCACGTTTCGCGATAATTACTGGCTTTTCTCAGATCCAGAAAATTATTTAGATGCTGCGCTTCCTGGTTTAGCACGTATTGATTTCCACTCTTACATCAGTGCACAACAAGTAGAAGCACAAAGTTTTGAAGCGTTGCGGGATCTTACATTTAGCAGCATCAACCATTCATTACCCCAAAAGAATGATTAACTTTGCGTTATTAAATTGATGATCCATGAAAATCAACGACGAATTATTCGACCATATTGCCTTCTTATCGCGGCTTTCTTTTGAAGGAGAAGATCGAGAGGCGATTAAAAAAGATATGGAAAACATCACTTCTTTCATGAATAAGTTAGAGGCGGTTGACACAACTGATGTGGAGCCGCTGATGTTTATTTCTGAAGCAACCAATGTTCTGCGCGAAGACATTCCAAAATCAACAGTAACGCACGAGGAAGCCCTCAAAAATGCTCCGAAGAAAGACTCTGATTATTTCCGTATTCCTAAAGTACTCGACAAAACTAAATAATTAATGAAGTATTTTATCTGCTTAGTTATTGTTCTATCTTCAGTTGTAGGTTGCTCAAGTGAGCAAAAGGATATAGAACTTTGCGATTGTGTTGAGGCGGGAAATCGATTGAATAAAGTCTCTGCCTCTTTTTTTGATGGAAGCTTTTCTGAAGCCCGAAAAGATAGTCTGGAGCAGGCTAAATCGTATCGCGATAGCATTTGTGCACGTTTTCAAAACATGGAACCTGAAGCTTTGCAAAAAGCGGCAAAAGATTGTTCAGCGCTGAATATCCAACCAGAGCTCGAATAACTCAAAATATTTCATGAAAACATTCTTGAACATATTTAAGAGTTTTGTTTTGCTCATATTGTTTTGGATACTGCTTTTTGATTTCCAGCGTCTCCTTTTTTCAATACACAACATTGATAAAGCCTTTGAAAATGGATTTTGGGAATGGACCTTGGTTTTTTTTCATTCTATCCGTCTTGATACAGCAACAGGGGCCGCGCTTAGTTTTTTACCCCTGATGGCCTTGGCACTCTATTTTATAACTCGCTGGAGATACGCCTACTTGATTTTTAAACTAATTCTGATTATTGAAGTTGTGGCTGTATCTATGATACACGCTGGTGAAATTAATGCCTACACAGAATGGAACCACAAACTAACATCCCGCGTTTTTATGCACCTTAGTCATCCCGACGAAGTGTTTAAAACGGCAGACATCGGCATGACGGTCTGGTTTGTTTTTTATTTAATCCTAGAGTTTGTTTTTGGTATAAAAATAATGCGTTGGCTTTTTAAAAAAGAGCGCTTTAATCAACTATCAAACACCGTTTTCTCTGGTTTAGTAAATGGTGTTCTAATACTTCCTCTCTTTCTTGGTTTTACATTCATACTTGCGCGAGGAGGATTACAGCAAATTCCGATTAATATTGATTCAGCCTATTTTTCAAAAAACTATGTTGTCAATGATATTTCAGTGAATTCACCCTATTTCTTTGCTAAGAGTTATTTACTCTATAACCGATCCAATATAGATCAACATATAACTGACTACCCACAAGAGAAGGTGGATAAGCATCTTAAAGATTTTTACGAATATCCCAAAAAACACGAGAACCTCATCCTGAAAAACAAACGCCCCAATTTAGTCTTTGTGATTTTGGAAAGTTGGACATCTACGGTAAGTTCAAAGCTAAGTGGTCAACCTGGAGGTACTCCTGAATTTGATCGTATGTCAGAAGATGGTGTTTTATTTACAAATATATATGCCACCGGGAGTACTTCAGAGATTGGAAACGCCAGTATTTTTTCAGGCTACCCAGCACTTCCTGAAATATCAATTTCGATGCAGCCATTTAAACACAGAAAGTTAACCGCTCTCAATCAGTCGTTAGATTCACTCGATTATTCGTCAGGGTATATTTTCAGTGGTGACCTTAAATACGGTAATATTGAAGGGTATTTTTCCGATCACGGGTTTGATCGGTTAGAAGATGAGGCAGACTTTCCAAGCGATTTACCCAGGGGGAAATTAAATTATTATGATGAAGATCTCTACGACCTATTTTTAAATCGCATCAACAATTCATCGGCCCCCTTTCTGGAGTGTGCTTTTACAGGAAGTACACATTCACCTTATGATTACCCATCACATGATAAAAAACGCTGGGAGGGAAGCGAAGAGAACTTCATGAATTCGATTATCTATGCCGATCAATGTCTTGCCGAATTCATTGATAGCTGTCGAAGTTTTGATTGGTACGATAACACACTCTTTGTACTTGTTGCAGATCACGGTCATGCATCACCTTATGTGAAAAATCCAAATGATTCTGAATTCTATAGAATACCCCTTCTTTTTTATGGCGAACCCCTTAATCAAGATGCGCGCGGAAAAGTTGTTACTAAACTAGGCTCTCAGGTAGATATTGTGAGTACTCTTCTGTATCAAATGGGTATCCCCCACAAAGGTTATTATCCCTGGAGTAAAGACCTCTTAAATCCAAATTCTCCTGCATTCGCGTTACATGCAACAACTCGAGGTTTTGGATGGGTGACGCCTAAAGGTAAATTTACTTACCACCTTGATTACGGTAAGTACCTGATCAATACATTTAGTGAAAAACAACTACCCAAAGAAAGAGAACGCTGTAATGCTTTCATGCAAGCTATTTACGAACATTATAAGTCCCTGTAGCCTCTTATTTATTCGATTGAAAGATCAACGATTTATCCTGGTCTTCTTCACCTTCTTTGTACGCTTTCAATGCTTCGTAGTCACTGGCGAAAAAATTCTCCTCCCCTATTTCACCAAACATTTCTGATCGTTTAAATTTATCACGAACAGGTCCTTTTAACGTTGAAATAGCAAAACGTATATTTCGTTTTTTATAATCGTCAGCGATTTCTTTGATCTTTTTCAAGGCGGTTGAATCAACATAATCGATAGCACTCGCATTCAATAACACAAAAGACAAATCCTTTTTATGATTTTCAAACTGATTTAATTTCGAAATGAACTGAGGCACATTAGAAAAGGTCAATGGAGCATCTATTCTGATGATCAAAATATGTTCATCGACCTGGACATCTTCAAAACGATTCACGTTTCTGAGTGTGTTAGTCCCTTTTACTAGTCCCAACTCCGCAATGTGAGGATAGGATGTATTATATGTCAATGATGCAATAGATAAAACAACACCTGTAATAATTCCTTCTTGAATACCGATCAAAAATGTGATCAATGCCGTAATAAACAACATCACCAGGTCTCGGGTATCAACTTTTGCGAGATCACGAACATATTTAATGTCGATCAAACCAAAAATTGCAACAATAATTATAGCGCCAAGTGCCGCTTTAGGAAGATAATAAAAGTAAGGGGTTAAAAACAATAAAGTCAATATAATCAAAATAATCGTGTATATTCCAGCAACATTTGTACGTGTGCCAGCCTCTTTATTCACAGCTGATCTTGAAAAGCTACCCGAGGTTGGGAACGCATAAAAAAAGGCCCCCAAGGTTTTTCCTAAACCAGTAGCAATTAACTCTTGATTAGGCTCAACATTTGCTGAGTCTCTCTTATCCTCAAGAGAGACTCCAATAGCATATACCTCTATGAAGCTGATCAATCCAATAGTAATACTCACGGGAATCAACGACACGATCATATCCCAGCTCATTTCAGGAACTGAGAAGTCAGGTATACCACTAGGAACTTCCCCTAGGATTTGCACCCCTTCTTGATCCAGTTGAAAATAATAAGTAAGGCCAAGGGTTAGTCCAACCAATATTAATTGCGATGGAATTCTTTTACTCAATGTCTTCATGAACAATAAAAAGGTGACACCTCCAAGACCTAGTAGAAGCGTGTACAAATCAAGATTCCCCAAATTCATATAAAGCTGCTGTAACACATCAAGGGTCGCTCTACCCTCTACAGGAATACCGAAAATGTGTTTAACCTGACTAAGAATTATTGTAAAAGCCGCGCCGATTATGAAGCCCTTTAAAACTGGTTGAGATATAAAATTGATAATATTTCCCAATTTGAAAAAACCCAGAAGAAGTTGAAACACCCCTGCAATCAATGCAATTACAAAAACTGCATTCAGGTATTCTTGAGGATCTGTAATACCAATTTTATCTAAACCTGTAATAATGAGCAATGAGATCAAGGCTGCCGGACCAATGGTCACATAACGGGATGAGCCAAAAACCATATACATTAACAATGGAACAAGTGATGCATACAGTCCATATACAGCAGGGACTCCAGCAAGAAAGGCATAGGCCATTCCTTGAGGAATAAGCATTACTCCAACCGTTAAACCACCTACTAAGTCGTTTACTATAAATCCTTTATTGTAGGATTTCAATTGTTGTATGAATGGGATCTTAAACTCCATTTGATGCTTACAAAAGTATGAAGTATCTGAATAGATTCCTACGACAGCAACAAAAAAGGGCACTGACATCAGTGCCCTTCTCTTAAAATAGAATGATTTTATCCGTTCAATGCCTCAGCACCACCAACAATCTCAAGGATTTCATTAGTAATAGAAGCTTGACGCGCTTTGTTGTATTCCAACGTAAGATCTTTTTTCAGTTCAGAAGCATTATCAGTCGCCTTATGCATGGCAGTCATCCGAGCTCCGTGTTCAGAAGCATACGAATCCAATATCGCTTTGAACAATTGCAACTTCAGCGTTTTTGGTATAATATCTCGTACAATTTCTAATTTTGAAGGTTCAAAGATATAATCACTTGTGGTATCTCCTTCATCTGCTGCAGGTTTTATAGGCAGCATCTGTTCCGCACGAATAATTTGCGAGGCCGCATTTTTGAACTCGTTGTAAACAATAACGACCTTGTCATATTTGGCTTCAAGGAAACGCTCCATAGCAAAAGTTGCATATTCGGAGACATGTTCAAATGTCAGGTCATTAAATATAGCTTCCGGCGCGCTCAATTCGTCAGGTCGACTCATTAAATGCCCACCATTTTTAAAAGCATCATTGACTTTTTTACCAATCGAGAGAATTTCGACATTCTTGCCTTTATACTCTTCATTAATCAATGTGGTTATGCGTTTTTTGATGTTGTTATTAAACCCACCACAAAGTCCTCTATTCGAAGAAACTCCGATCACGAGCACATTTTCGACGTCCCGTTCTTCGGCATAGCGATTCTCGGATAAATCCAACGTGCTACTCACGTTACTCAAGATATCCTGCATTTTTTCAGCATAAGGTCTCAACTGAGTAATTGCATCCTGAGCGCGCTTCAACTTAGCAGCAGACACCATTTTCATGGCCTGCGTAATCTGCATAGTCGAAGAGATCGACGTAATCCGGTTCTTTATTTCCTTTAAGTTTGCCATTTGTTATCTACAATTAGCACAAGCCTTTACTGGCCATTAGTATTTTGCTGAGATTTCCTTAGCTACTTTTGCCAAAGTATCCGTTGCTTCTTCCGTTAATTTACCTGACTTGAGCGTATCCATAATGTCTTTATGTTTGGCATCGAGGTAATTGAGGTATTCTTCTTCAAATTCTTTTACCTTATCAACAGGAACATTTTGGATCAACCCTTTTGTTCCCACGTAAATAATAGCAATCTGTCGTTCTACAGGGTAAGGATCTCCTTCGTTCTGTTTTAAAATCTCCACGTTTCTCGCACCTTTATCCAAGACTCCTTTCGTAGCCGCATCCAAATCGGAACCGAACTTAGCAAACGCCTCGAGTTCGCGATACTGGGCTTGGTCCAATTTTAATGTACCGGCAACTTTCTTCATCGATTTAATCTGTGCAGAACCACCAACACGTGATACCGAGATACCTACGTTAATCGCTGGACGAATACCAGAGTTAAATAAATCTGACTCCAAGAAAATCTGACCATCCGTAATCGAAATGACGTTCGTAGGAATATATGCAGAAACGTCTCCTGCTTGTGTTTCAATGATCGGTAGTGCCGTCAATGAACCACCACCTTTTACTTTACCTTTTAAAGACTCGGGAAGATCATTCATTTGTTGCGCAATATTGTCATCATTAATGATTTTTGAAGCGCGCTCCAATAATCTTGAGTGCAAATAGAATACATCTCCTGGATATGCTTCACGACCTGGAGGACGACGAAGTAAGAGTGAAACCTCTCGGTATGCTACGGCTTGCTTTGACAAGTCATCAAATACAATTAATCCTGGACGCCCCGTATCACGGAAATATTCTCCGATAGCTGCACCCGTCATAGGCGCAAAATATTGCATTGGAGCAGGATCAGAAGCATTTGCTGCGACGATCGTCGTGTAAGCCATTGCACCAGCTTCTTCTAATTTTTTCACGATACCAGCCACCGTCGAACCTTTCTGTCCGATAGCTACGTAAATACAGTGAACAGGTTCACCGCGATCGTAAAATTCTTTTTGGTTAATAATGGCGTCAATAGCTACGGTTGTTTTACCCGTTTGACGGTCACCAATAATCAACTCCCGCTGACCACGACCAATAGGAATCATCGCATCCACCGATTTAATTCCCGTTTGAAGCGGTTCAGTCACCGGTTCTCTATAAATAACTCCTGGTGCCTTTCTTTCAATGGGCATCTCAAAAAGTTCTCCTTCGATTTTCCCTTTGCCATCAATGGGGTTTCCGAGCGTATCCACGACCCGTCCGACGATTCCTTCACCTACTTGAACAGAGGCGATGATCCCCAAACGTTTTACCGTATCTCCTTCTTTCACTTCGGAAGAATTCCCCAGTAGTACGGCACCGACATTATCCTCCTCGAGGTTCAATGCGATTCCACGCAATCCCCCTTCGAATTCGATCAATTCACCGTATTGCACTCCACCGAGTCCATATATACGAGCGATACCATCACCGATTTGGAGAACGGTACCTACTTCCTGAAGTTCTGCTTCCGATTTAAATCCGGAAAGCTCTTCTCTTAGAATTGCAGAAACTTCTGCTGGTTTTATATCTGCCATCTTTACAAACTTTTATTAGTGACTCAACACTAAATTATCTTGTTAAACGTTGTTTCAATTCACTTAGTTGATGTGCGACACTCGCATCTATACGCGTATCACCCATTCTTACAATAAATCCGCCAATGAGGGCTTCATCTTCTATTTCATTCAGTTCAATTTCTCCTTTGACGGCTTTACCGAGTTTGTCGAGAATTGACTGTTTCACTTCCGGGTTCAATTGTCGGGCCGCAGTAAGCGTGACCGGTACAATACCACGTGCCGCTTTCACTTTTGCAACAAACTCATCAGCGATCAGCGGTAAAAGCATCTCCCGACGGTTCTTCGTCAATAATTGAAAGAATTTAATTGTCATTCCTTGAAAATCAGGAAACACTTTATCTAATACCGCATTCTTTTTATCTGATTTGATAATGGGATTATTTAAAAATGCCGCAAAATCACGATTCTCATTGGCAACATCAATGAACACTGTCATATCTTTCACCACTGCATCCACCACCTCTTTTTCTTGAGCTAACTCGAGAAGAGACTGTGCGTATCGACCTGCTACTTTAAATCCTTTCATCTTCCTAATTTAAGCTGATGTCATCTGCCAATTTCGAAGCTAATTGCTTTTGATTTTCATCTGAAGACAACTCTTCACGAATTACTTTTTCTGCAATCTCGAGTGCCACTGTGGCCACCTGAGTTTTTAACTCTGTGATCGCCGCATTCTTTTCAGACTCAATAGAAGCTCGTGCATTTTCAATGATTTTATCGGCCTCCGTTTTTGATTTACCTTTAGCATCTTCAATCATCTGATTACTTGTCTCCTTCGCTTCTTTGATCATTTGATCACGCTCTACTCGTGCTTCTTTCAGCAAGTTCTCGTTTTTCGTTTGAAGCTCCTGCATTTCTGCTTTCGTTTTCTTGGCCATGTCGAGTGCTTCCTGAATGTTCTCTTCACGATTATTAACTGCACCCATCAATGGCTTCCAAATAAACTTCGTCAATACGAACATTAATAGAAGGAAGACAAGTCCTGTCCAAAAAATTAACCCTATGTCTGGAGTAACTAAATCCATTTTATAACTATTAAATTATTTTGTTCAAATTTATAAAAAGTGATGCCTAACCAACCGTTAGCGCACCACTTTTATAATTTACTTCGCGTTTCCTAGTAGTCCTACAACCACGCCGAAAAGCGCAACACCTTCAACTAACGCCGCAGCGATAATCATAGCTGTTTGAATCTTACCAGAAGCTTCAGGTTGACGAGCGATTGCGTCCATTGCTGAACCACCGATTCGTCCGATACCTAATCCCGCACCTAATACTGCGAGACCTGCTCCAATTGCTGCTATACTTCCGTACATAACTATTTGTTTTTATAAAGATTACACATTAATGATGTTCAGACACCGCCGCTCCAATGAACAACGCTGACAACATCGTAAAAATAAACGCCTGTAAAAAGGCAACTAACAACTCTAATACATTAATAAACAACGCCATTGGCACTGATAAGAACCCCCAAGCTGCGCTCTGGAACGTAAATATTATTCCAACCAATGATAAGATAATGATGTGTCCTGCAGTGATGTTTGCAAATAAACGAACCATTAATGCAAAAGGCTTGGTAAAAACGCCTAACAACTCAATCGGTGCCATAAATATCTTCATTGGAACCGGAACGCCAGGCATCCAAAAAATATGTCCCCAATAATGTTTGTTTCCGGACACTATTGTTAGAATCATTGTGAAGAAAGCTAACACTAACGTAAAACTAATATTTCCAGTTAAATTTGCTCCACCGGGAAAAACGGGAATCAATCCTAATAAATTGTTGACCCAAATAAAGAAAAACACCGTCAACAAGAAAGGCATAAAGCGCTTATACTTCGCTTCTCCGATATTTTCCTTGGCAATATCATCCCTGATATAAACTACAAAAGGCTCAATAAACTTTGCCAAGCCTTTGGGCGGAGCCATTCCATCTTTTTTGTACGTATTAACAGCGGCTTTCAAAAGTACAAATAGAAGTATCGCCGAAAAAATGAGTGCAAAAACATTCTTTGTGATAGAAAAATCGAGTGGTTTCGCATTCGTAGGATGACCGTGTTCAAACGTCAAACGTCCAGCTTGGTTAAGCTTGTATATTTTTTCGTGGTACAAGCCATAACCGAGATCTTCATTAACAAGGTAATGCTCCTTTTCTCCTTTGGTGTTCGTGAACTCCACATGTTCACCATGATACAATTCAGAAGACAGAAAAACTTTTAAGCCACCGTCAATTAAAATAATCGGAAGGGGCACCGAAATATGTTTCTCGTGACCATCATCACCTTCTATTGTGAGAATATGCCATTCGTGTGCATCCTTAACGTGATGCATGATCATCTCATTCACATCAGTGGTTTCACCGTCCTCACTCTCACTTGAAAAAACAGGAGCGGCCACCAATAAAACCAAACTCCAAATGAATGCCTTTAGCGTTGTGTTCAACATTATTCTCACTTTATAAAAGAATAGTTCTCTTCAAAATTCGGGGCAAAGGTATATAATCTTTTACAAAGGTCAATGTTTTTTATTTGGTTTTGAATAAAAATTCATCACAATGCCATAACACGCCAGTAACAAAGCCTTTAAAGTAGTAAATACAAGTCACTGACCTCACTTTTGAGTAGCTGCACACGTATGGTTTGAAATCAATGTATCACCATTCGTTTCCATTTATTCGTTAAAAATAAAGATGTAATGGAAAAGAGACAGGTGATCGGCTTTTTAAGGTAGAAAAAATTAATCATGTCCTTCTTTGAGTAAATCGGGAAACTTTTTCTTAAATCGATTTAACCGGGGGATCGAAACATTTCTGATGTAACTATTGGTCGGATTTCGCGCCTCGTAATTTTGATGGTGGTCCTCTGCTGGATAAAAGGCTTCAAATGAAACCACTTCGGTAGTGACTTTTGGATAAACACCCTTCGTTAAGAGCTTATCAATATAATTTTTTGCCAATTGCTGCTCTTTTTCGTTGCGATAAAAGATAGCGCTTCGGTATTGTTTTCCGCGATCAGGCCCCTGACGATTGAGCGTCGTGGGATCATGAGAACCAAAAAATACTTTCAACAAAGTAGGATAGTCAATTTGTGTGGAGTCATAATGAACAGCTACTGCCTCAGCATGATTCGTTTTACCTGCGCTCACCATGGAGTAATTTGCTGTGGACTTGCGACCGCCACTATATCCCGATATTACGTCACCCACACCAATTACTGATTCGAAAACAGCTTCTACGCACCAAAAGCAACCGCTTGCAAAATAAGCAACGGTGTTCGTTTGTAGATCGGGCGGTCTTTTTACGGTATGCTCTTTCTGCGGTTTTTCCACGCTATTTTGTTGGTTGGCACTGCAACCAAAAGCTAAAATGGAAACAATCAATAAGTGAACAATATTCTTTTGCATGCTTTTTTCTTTTATCAACGTTTGAGAGGTGGATTTAGTTTTTGGATACAGCACAATTCACAATTAACCGAACGCCTTATCTCTTCTTCGGTGATCAACACGCTCAAGCTAAAAAAGGGCAATTAAAGAGTTTTACATCGCTTTTTTTCGTTGATCGATGACGTAACGTCCAGTAATCATCACCTTCTTCAGCACTCATAATTGTTGAGGCTCTTGTCATTGTTTTTCGATATTTTGTCTGTTTACAATTTCAATTACTTATTTTTAGCCCTTAATATAAGATGAGAATAGCTGTAAATACGCGTTTTTTGTTGTCCCACAAAATGGAAGGTTTTGGTTGGTTCACTTACGAAACGATTTCGCGCATCGTGACAAATCATCCAGAACACGAGTTTGTGTTCTTTTTCGATCGACCTTTTGACGAAAAATTCGTTTTTGGCGATCACGTAACACCCGTTGTTTTACAGCCTCCAGCGAGACATCCGTTGCTCTTTAAGATTTGGTTCAATTACTCCGTCACCCGTGCATTAAAAAAATATCACTGCGACGCGTTTATTTCGCCCGACGGATACTTGTCCTTGCGTACAAAAACACCTCAGTTGGCAGTTATTCACGATTTAAACTTCGAGCATAACCCTGAAGATTTACCGCGACCGATGCTGAATTATCTGAAACATCACTTCCCTTTGTTCGCTAAACAAGCAAAACGAATTTGTACGGTTTCTGCTTACTCCAAACGAGACCTCATCAAAACATACGGGATCGATGAAGCAAAAATTGACGTGACCCACAATGGCGTGTCTCCAACATTCAGGCCGTTGCAACAAAATGAACTAGCTGGTGCCCGAAAAAAATTTAGTGATGGTCAGCCTTATATTTTCTTTGTGGGTGCAATCCATAAACGAAAAAACTTGCAACGCCTTATAAAGGCATTTGAAACCCTCAAAAATATTTATGGTATTCCACACAATCTCGTTATTGCGGGAGAATCAATGTGGAACAGTCAACAGCTCGAATTACCCGAAAACTTGCAGAATGCAATTTTCTTTACTGGTCATCTGGATACTGATTCACTCCGATTTGCTATGGGTGGAGCGACCTGTCTCGCTTTCGTTAGTTATTTTGAAGGGTTTGGTATCCCGATCCTCGAAGCGATGGGTTCCGGAGTGCCTGTACTTGCAGGGAACAAAACGTCACTCCCCGAAGTAGGTGGAAGTGCTGCTCTCTATTGCGACCCTTTTTCAACTGATGACATCGCTACACAACTTTATAATCTCGTAAGTAATGAAGCTTTGCGTAGCTCACTGCGCAAAAAAGGGTTGGAACGCGCTAAATTGTTTTCCTGGGATCACACAGCAGATGCACTTTGGTCAAGTTTTGAAAAAATGATGGCAACTAAAGATCAGTAGATCTGCTGCACCATTAAAATCGCTAGGTATAAATGCAACTGTTAACCTTTCAGTTTCGAGCATGTAACTACCCCGTTCACGATGATTGAGACTAATTTAATACATTAAGTGTTTTTTATCGTTCTCCTCCCATCCTGCGTCGTACTCACTGTCGGTAAAATAAATCAAAAGATCAGCATTATATTCGCTGTCTTCAAAATAGATTGTTTTGTCAGCATTATATTCACTGTCATCAAAATACCACAGTCCTTCGTTGCCATCAGCATCGTATTCTGAGTCACATTTGTAGACGATCAGGTCAGCATCGTATTCACTGTCAACTACATATACTGTAATATCAGCATTGTATTCGCTATCTTCTGCGTAAACAACCTGAGCTTGCGGTGCCATTGCTAAAAAGAATGTTGCGGTAAATCCTAAAAGTAACTTTTTGATAATCATAAATTAAAAATTTTCGATTTTTCAAGTTTACTGAATATATTTTTGTTCAAAGAATATGTTGACAAACAATATCAACATTAACCATGCCAGTTCGTTCCTTTTTCAGTTTATTAGGTGACTTTATTATTATAGATAATAACTACCGATGTTAGATTCATCCAGGCATTGCCACGTGCAAGAAGCCCACTACCCATTGTTGCTAATAAGACCATTCCGTTTCTTGTTGTCCCGCATTTATCCAATGCCAAATTATTGCAGGTAAAACGATACACCATCTCCTGGCTTAATCCAGAAAACCAGGTGGTCTTATTATTATACGCAAAGCTACACCTTAGATCGCAACTTCCATCCCGCCTTTTTATAAACCCAAACTTTAAGGCGCCATAGTGACAAATACATCGCCGGAACGATGACGAGCGTTAAGAATGTCGCGAATGTCAACCCATAAATAATGGTCCATGCCATTGGTGAGAAGAACATGTTATTGTCGCCACCGATGAAAATATTCGGGTCGTAATTCGTTATCAAACCTACAAAATCGATATTCAATCCAACAGCGAGCGGAATTAGTCCAAGTACTGTCGTTATAGCCGTTAATAATACTGGTCGTAAACGCACCTCTCCTCCGCGTATCGTAGCTTTAACCACTTCTTCATCCGACAAGCTCTGTTCCTCTCCCAGTCCAAGTTCATCTTTGCGGTTTTCACGAATAATATTTGTATAATCAATGAGAACAATGGCATTGTTCACAACGACACCTGCGAGGGAAATAATCCCGATCATGGTCATAATAATTACAAAGGTCTGTCCGCTGATCACAAGGCCGAGGAATACACCAATCAACGAAAGCACAACAGCAAATAATATAATTGCCGGTGTGGAAAAGGAATTGAATTGCGTAACGATAATCAACAAGATTAAAAATACGGCGATCATTAGGGCCTGACTTAAAAACGCCATTTCCTGAGCTTGCTCTTCTTGCTGTCCTGTAAAGGAATATTTGACGTTTTTAGGTAATTGGTCTTCTGTTTTGTAATCGAGCATTTTTTCTTTGAGCTCCGCCACGACCTCATTGGCGTTAAAACCTTCGGAGACATCAGAAGAAATCACTACCATCGGTGTTTGGTCTTTACGAACCACACCAGTATAAGAGATGTTTTCTTCTGGATCCTTAATCACACTTCGAATCGGTATATTCAATAACTGTCCCGTTTTGTTGCGGAACATCAGTTTTTGGTCCAGTAAGGCGTCAAGGTTATAGCGGTCCTGACGTTTGAATCGAACCACCATATCGTAATTTTCTTCGTTTTTCGTATATGTTGCCACATCCTGCCCAAGTAATGCCTTTCTAATAGCCATACCGATCTGACTCGTTGAAGCACTCAATCGTCTTGCTTGAGCACGATCTACTTCGATAGGAATTTCTGGCCGCGTAGCTTCGACATTCAGCTTTAATTCATCAACTCCTTGAACTTTTTGTCGATCGAGGTACGTTTTAATTTCCGTCGCCGACAAAATGAGTCCTTTATAATCAGGGTTGCCGATATTCGTTAATTCAATATTAATTGGAGGTTCCTGAGGTGGACCCATGGAGTTTTTCTGAATAGATACTTGCACGTCTGCCGGCAGTGTCCCTTTAATTTCCCCCTGAAGTTTACGAAGTAAGAAACTTGTTGCATTGACAGAATCACGATACTCAAATTCCGCAAAGTTGACAGTAATTCTTGCCTTGTGCGGAGAGTCTCCCATACTCGGTCCTTGCGATGGGTCACCTGTACCTTTACCTACCTGAGAAATGATCGATTGAATCATCCATGCATCTTTCGGCTTTCCAACTGTATCTTTCAAGTAAGGCTCAAGCACTTCATTGACTTTCTCTTCGAGCACCAATGTCGATTTATTGGTTTCCTTAATATCCGTTCCAATGGGGTGAGTGATAAATATATTGACATACTTAGGTTGGTTCTGCGGAAAAAATTCAACTTTTGGCTGAAAGACGTTAATCAACATAATTGAGCCTATCAGCAAGAAAAACGTACCAACAATAAAGATAACGGGTCGGTGTCCTTTAAGCGCGAAGGTCAGAAAGCGCTTGTAAATGCGTTCCAGGATGGGTAAAAATTTCTGCTGAAAATAATGCGTACCTGGAAAGAACAGATAAATATTAGCCAGGGAAATAATACCGATTAAAGCCAAAATATTTCCAAATGCTGTAAAATTCAACACCACGAACACTACGCCTACAGCCATAAATGCCAGTGCATAGATTACTCCCTTTCCTTTTTTAGGAGTGCCTTGCTCTACTTTCATATAAAGGGCTGTCAAAGTTGGATTAATCACAAGTGCCACGAATAAAGATGATCCTAAAACGATCATCAAAGTGATAGGGAGGTACTTCATGAATTCTCCAAATATACCTGGCCAAAGCGCCAGCGGAACAAACGCTGCCAAAGTTGTGGCTGTTGAGGCTATAATTGGCCATGCTACTTCACTCACACCAGTAATTGCTGCCTTAAACGGAGGCATGTTTTCTTCATCCATGAGTCGGTAGATGTTTTCTACCACTACAATTCCGTTATCGACAAGCATACCGAGTGCTAATACCAATGAAAAGAGCACCATTACATTAAGGGTTACCCCCATCGCATCAAGGATCAAAAACGACATCAACATGGAAAGCGGTATTGCTACACCTACGAAGATGGCATTTCGTGCTCCTAAAAAGAAAAGCAAAACAAGTGTGACGAGAATTATTCCGAATATGATAGAGTTTTCCAAATTTGCTACCATGTCACGCGTTTGTGTCGACTGATCATTCGTTATAGATACAGAGACACCCGAGGGGATCACATTCTCTTCTTTTGCCTCCTGAACAATCTTATCAATATTATCAGCAGCTACCAATAGGTTTTCTCCACCTTGTTTTATGACATCCAACATTACAACAGGTTGTCCAAACTCTCTTGCATAAGAAGTCGTGTCACCGTCACCGAAATAGACATCGGCAATGTTTTTCAATTTTACAGGTTTGTAGTCTTGTTGTTTGACAATAATTTCACCGAGTTCCTGGGCATTTTCGAATTCACCATCAATCATAATGGTTTTGCGCATCCCATTCATCAGAATTTCTCCACCTGAAATGGTATTGTGCTCAGCGTTAATCGCATTCTCTATGTCAGTGAGTGAGACACGAACAGCTTCTGCTTTAAGTCGATCGACATCAATGCGCATTTCTTCCTCCTGAACACCGCGAATATTCACTTCGTTAATTTCAGGTAAATCTTCAATTGTTTCTTTGAGATCTTCACCGATCTCCTTCAACACTTTCGGTCCTTTTCCACTTAAATTGATGTTCATTATGGGAAAATCACTCGGGTTGATCTCAAAGATGTTGGGTTCTGCAGGAAGTTCTGGGAAATCAGATTCCGATCGCGCCTGGTCAACGGCATCTTTAACTTTTGTCAGTGCCTCATTAACATCGATGTCAAAATCAAATTTAATGCGAACAGTGGTGTATCCATGCTGCGAATTCGCATTGATTTCATCGACCTTTTTAATCGTCGATACCTCTTTTTCTATTGCTTCTGCAATTTTATCCGACATAAACGCCGGAGAAGAACCCGGTTTTGCGATACCCACATAAATCTCAGGGATCTGTAGCTCCGGAAAGTTTTCCTTCGGCATCGATTGATAGGAAATAATCCCTCCCAGCAATAAAATTGTAATGATCAGAAAGACGGTCTTTGAATTCTTCACCGACCAATTGGATATTCCAAAAATCTTTGTGCTTTTATTTTCTGACATAATATCGATTTAAAGCGTTCTGACGATGTCGCCATTTGTAATTCCACGGCCTCCTTCTACAACGATTTGATCTGTATCGCCGACATTTCCTTTAAGCACACGCACCGCTGCTTCATGAGCATGGCGGCTAATGACTTCTACGAAGATCTGATGTGCCTTAAAGTGCTCACCTTCCTTCCGAAGCGTGAATATATAATCTTCATTCTTTTGCGATTTCAATAAACCTTTTGCAGGTACAACCAGTGTTGTGTCAATGGTCAAGTCCGTCACATAAAGGTCGGCCAGCATGTTTGGTAACAACCGTTCATTATCATCAATGCTCGCCTTTACTCTGAATGTTCTATTCGTTGGATGAATAAAGTTTCCAACTGATGTGATTTCCAGGTCCAGCGTATCATCCAAAGTAGGGAAATAAGCCTTTGCTTGGGTTCCTTTTTGAACGCGTGTATAATAGTGTTCAGAAATATCCGCACCTACTTCTACCTGATTATTATTAACGAGTCGCAGTAATGGTGATTGCATGCTTGTCATTTCTCCCTCGTGTGTCATAATTTCATCAACGACCCCACTAAAAGGTGCTTTAACAATAGACTTAGCGCGTTGTGTTTTCAATGTTTTCAGTTGCTTTTGCAATGATTTTAGCTGATTAGAGGCCTGTTCCAGTTCGTACTCTGTACCTACACCACGATCAAACAGCTCTTTTTGCTTATTGTAATTGTATTCAGCAAATTCCAATTGCGTTTTAACTTCCTGGATGTTTGAAGTTAAAATTTCAGTGTCAATCACTGCCAACGTTTGACCTTTAGCAACGTTTTCGCCTTCACTCACCTTCATTACATCCAACATTCCGTTAGCCTCCGCATTAATCATCACTGTGCGGTCAGAAGTGACCTCTCCCTGCACATTGATTTGATGGGCAAAAGAACCGACGCGTGCATTTTTTGTCTTCACGAGTGGGAGCAGCTTCGTTTGGGTAGTGTCGAGTGCACGAATCTGTTCATCCAAATCAGCTACTTGTGATTTCAACTCAGCTCTTTTCGATTTCAATTTTTCCAAATCGGATTGTGGAGTACATGCAACGATTGTCATACCTATGACTACAGCTCCTATAAAATTATTCGTTCGTTTTTTCATTACTGATCGATTATTCTCTTATTAATTGATTGTATAATTCGTCCAAGTCAACTTTTGTTTTGAAAACTTCCATCATCGCGTTGACGTATTCCGATTGCGCTCCAATAAGTTGATTGTACTTCTGTGTTACTTCAATACTGTTCTCTTTTCCAATTTCAGCACGAACCAAAGCGTTATCATAAATTTTCCGCGCTAGTTTTACATTTTTTTTCTTGAGCGCGAGTTGTGCGCGAGCAGACCTCAAATCGTTTTTAAGGCGCACTTCCTGACCTTTTAAGTTGCGCTCCATTTCTTGAATATTCAATTCATCTTGTTTGATAGCTATTTTAGCTTTCTGCATTTTCGCCCAACGCTCTCCACTTGAAAAAATCGGTATATTCAGCTGTATACCAACCACCGTTTGTTCGAACCATTCTTCGTTAGAATCGAAAAAGTTAAACTCATTTCTATAGGCATTATACTGATGATTGAAGAAACCAGACAACCTTGGCAAATTATTCATTTTCATGTTTTTATAATCGTATTCAGATAATTCGCGTTGTTGGCGAAGTAAATCGAGTTGAATATTCTCCTCTATGGAGCCAGATAAATCCTTCATTTGATCTTCCAGGAGACCATCCAGTTTTTCAGTCAGCACAATGGAATCTCCGATGGGATAAGCCATGGTCATTTTTAGTGCTGTTTTTGCATTTTCACTAGCTACATTAGCTGCTATGGCATTCGCTTTTACTCGCGCCACTGAATATTCAGTTTGATCGAGCTGTTCCTGCGTAATAAACCCCGTCTCAAATAAATGTTTTTGTTTCTCGAGCAAGTCTTCAGTAACAATTAGAAGCGTATCGACAAAAGCCTTGTTCTTTTCACTAATGAGGGCCATTTCATAAGCTTGTGTTACTTCCGCCAAAATATCTTGTTTGGTTTTCTCTTTGTTTGTCTCCATAAATTTGGTGTAAAATTTGGAAACTTGTAGTCCAACGATGTAAGAACCATCGAAGATCAACTGGTTAAGAGAAACTCCCGCGTTTGCATTGTAATCTGTACCTGCCCGGAAACTGACTAACGTTCCAGGTTGACCAATAAATTCACCATCGACGACTTGAACAGGAATAGTTAGAAAATTTTGAAAGTCCATCGTGGAGTTAATTTGTGGTAATCCCATCGCCCTTGTTTCGACCACCTGTTTTTCTGCCGATTCAATATCGAGATTCGCACGGGATAATTTTTCAGCATTTTCCAATGCAAACGTTTGCGCATCATACAAGGAAAATTCCTGAGCCCTCACCAGGATCACAGAAAAGGTTACTATTAAGATTATTAAATATTTCATGGTTTCATTCTGTTTTTTAAATAAGCTCTTCCTTTATCACTTGCAAGTCCTCTAATTTGAAACAAAAGGATCTCATGGAAAATAGATGCAAAATTAAGTCGATCGAGATCAAACGATTGACCATCAAACAATCCATCCATAATCGAAACATAGGTCGATGCCAACACTTCGGAATCGATCGTTTCCAAATAAAATCCTTCACGTTGACCGCGCAATATATTCTCCTTAATTTGGGATTTCACAAAGTAGTGTTTGTGCTCTTCCATTACCTCCCAAGCACTGCGGTGGTATTTTTTTAAATCAAAAAACACCGATGAGTGAACATTACTGAGCATCGAAGAAACGAATTCGCTAATCTGAAATAAGGATTCAATGGCATTTTCAGCATCGTGTCGGCACTCCTCACAAACCGTACGATCTTGCGCTGTTTTGGTCTTTACAATGCGGGTGATTAAGTCATCTTTATCGTTAAAATATTTGTAGATCGTTTTCTTCGAAACACCAAGGCCTCGTGCTAAATCATCCATCGTCACAGATTTTATTCCATGTTTCAGAAACATGTCAGACGATTTTTCAATTATTTCGAGTTTCTTTTTTTCCATTGCGCGGCAAATTTACAACAAAATTTTACAATGGAAACTTTTTATTAGCTCATAGTTTCCTTCGTTTTCTTAAAAAATGTGAAATATATTATCTTTGTCTCATGAGTATAGAAATTTACACGGATGGAGCTGCAAAAGGAAACCCAGGACCGGGAGGGTATGGTGTAGTGATGCGCTATCGTGGAAAAGAGAAAGAAATTGCTGCGGGGTACCACAAAACCACGAATAACCGCATGGAACTGTTGGCTGTTATTGTCGCCTTAGAACACCTAAAAACCGATCAACATGAAGTCACCATTTATTCCGACTCGAAGTACGTAGTAGATGCCGTTGAAAAGGGCTGGGTGTTTAATTGGCAAAGAAAAGGGTTTAAAAACAAGAAGAACGTTGATTTGTGGTCGCGTTACTTACCGCTGCACAAAAAATTCGAGCCGAAATTTGTTTGGGTGAAAGGGCATTCCGGTCATCCAGAGAACGAGCGCTGCGACCGATTGGCGGTAAACGCTGCAGAGGGCCCTGACCTTCCCGTCGATAAAGGCTTTGAGCAACGAACCGAAGGTGGTTTGTTTTAGCGATTACGTTTTAAACAACGCCTTATTTCGCCTTCATTTGCTGCGTCCATTGGGTGGCAAAATTAAAAAAACCACTAATCAGCGGGTGAGGCATTTCTCTCGTACTACAGATTTGTGGAATGCTCATGGAGGCAACGCAAAAGGGCTGTGATTTCAAACTAAATATTTCAGGTTCTTCAAATTGGTTGATCGCTTCTATATCCACTAATTCTTTGCGCAAGTAATCGAGCAGTTGCGGATAAATCGAAAAGCGAGCTGCGGTAAATTCAACGCGGCTGAGGTCATTATAGAGCTTTTTGAGTTCAACACTCACCGGAACAACTTCAATTTTCTCAAACGTTTCTTTTGGCGCCAGGTTATCAGAAATCAATTTTTCTTGGTTGGGGTTGAGGTTAAAGGACCTAATGAGGACATCTAGCAGTACGCGTATACCTTCTCCCGTTATAAACAATGGTAATTGAGCATCCATTATATGATGAAAAATACCATTGAGAAAAAACACATTTTCAAAGGGACCTGGAGCAATCCAAAAGGCATCATAATTTTTAAAATGGGATGCTTTCCAATTTGCTGCTTCATGAATGCGGATCCAGTAATAATTGACATCAATATCCAAAAGGCGGGTAGAGTGTTCAATGGCTAAATTAGTGGCATGATGTGCGTTGTACGTAAAATTAAAGTCACCAATAATTGCAATTTTCAACGCTTCAGCCATCTTACAATATTCAGTTCTCGGGCATTAAATTCTTTTATAGTTGAGACGCGCAGCCCCTTATTATCTTCAGATCCATTTACCGCTCAAAATATCCCGAATAAACACCATTTTCAATCAGAAGCGTGTCTGTTGGTTGCTCGAGATCATCAAAAAGGGAAACATTAAATGTTGCAGTAAATTTCATGTAGTCTCCTTCTTCGTCAGACTCTTGAACGAGCGAAGTAAATTCAAAATTCTGAACCTCATTGGTCGTATCCATGCTCGTCCAAACCGTTCCCTGTCCATCACGGAATACAATCTCGATACCTTCATCGGCATTTTCATCAAAATCAGGAAGCGTATTTGAATTAAAGAAAGCAGTAAACTGCTCAACAGTAGGGTCGATATCTTCGTCTGCATTAAAACTCAAACTTCCCAAACCAATTTTTAAGAAGTCCAACTGCGCATCCGAACGTATTTCGGAAAAATACTTCACATTAGAAGGCTGTGGAGTTGGTAAGATCTCTTTGGCTTGAGTCGGATTACAGTAATAACCATTCACATCCTGGATCAATTCGTAATCATCTCCTTCAATCGTGGCAGAAAAAGAACACGTCAAGTCTACCTCCTCTTTGGGTGGTGGGATCACTTCATGCTCAACACAAGAAGCGATTACAGCAACTCCAAACAATCCTACTATTCCCTTAAATACCTTCATTTCAATGCATTTTATGTAGCTAATATACGTAAACCGCACGGAAAAGGTTGGGTGTTTGGCGTTTTTTTTATTCTATTAGAGGGATTTTGGCCAGTTCAAACCTATTTTTTCAGCGATACTTGAGATGATCTGTTTCTGATAATTCAATAACTCGAGCTCTCCCAATACAAGGTGTTTTACTTTCCGGTTAGAAAGCACGTAGTTGGTCAATGGGGCTCCGTATAGCGCTTTCATTTCTTCTTTGACCGGGGCCACAAAATCGTCTTTGATACTGTTGAGGCGCTTTTTGTTGCGCGAGCGCAGCATTTTATCTTCCGCAGTGAGTGGTGTTAAAGCAGGTGCATCATTGGCAAGATTTAATGCTTTAAAATCGGCCGTACTTGCTTCAATGATAGTTTTAATTTTTTGGATGACTTTTGGGGTGCGCAATTTAGGGTGTAGCTTTTTGTTATTGGACGTCTCGCTCCACCGCTCTGGATGTTTAGCCAGCTCAAGACAAATCGACTGATCCCAGATGCGGTAAGTCGGTTTGTTCATCTTTGCTGCCAGTGACTCACGATACTCTAACAAATCGATAAACCGCATCCATTCTTGTTTCGTGAGCTTCTTTTTTTCCTTCTGAACCTTTGCATTGAATTTACTCGCCGTCCAGTCACGACTTTCAAAAGCATTCATCTCCTCAGCTAACCAGGTTAATCGATCCATAGACTCTAGCTGTTTCAACAACACCTCTTTTAAATCGAACAAGTGCACGACATCTTCTGCGGCGTAATAGCGCTGCTCATCCGTCAATGGACGCTTCACCCAATTACTTCTCTGCTGGCTTTTTTGTGCCTTTTTGTCGAGCACAGTCTCCAGTGTGTTGCTTAAAGATAGCGACTCTTCACCCGTTAAAATATGTGCTATTGATAAGTCAAGTAAACCCGTTACATTCACCCCCATTTGAAATAACAAACGCATGTCTTCGTCAAAGGCAAAACAGAGCTTTTCAATGGCCTCAGACTCTAAAACCGGAAATATCGTTTTAATAGCCACAGCGCCAAACGGATCAATGAGGTAACATGTTTCACCATCGAAAACCTGCATCAAGCACAACGTAAAACCGTATTGGTAATGATTTTTATCAAACTCCAGGTCAATGGCAATAGCCGACTTTTTTTGCAACTGCTTTACGCAGTCCTCCAAATCAGATTGCCTATTGATATATGCTACTTTTTCCTTCATTCGTTTAATGGTCCCGGGCCATAATGAAATCAGCCAGACCAATCAGCGTTTCTTTCTGTTGCGAGGGGACATCAATTGCCTCCAGGTGCTTTATTGCTGTTTCGTAAAACCGTTTCTTTTCTCGTTCTGCATCTTCGCGAACATTTAATGCTGCAAACATACGTTTTACAGCTGTGATTTTTTCATCACCATTCGCAAGTGCCATGCTATCGCTGAGTATCGTGCGCTGTTCTTCAGAGGCTCGTTCAAAAGCTTTGAGCAAGAGGTATGTCTTTTTATTGGCTAGAATATCTCCGCCCACTTGTTTGCCAAACTTTTCTGGATCAGCATAGACGTCGAGCAGGTCATCTTGCAGTTGAAATGCCAAGCCAATATTGACACCAAAATCATATAAGTTCTGCGTATCCTTTTCACCTGCTTGTGCCACAGTTGCGCCCATCTCTAGTGCAGCGCCCAAAAGCACAGAAGTTTTCAATCGAATCATTTCAATATAAGATGGAATACTCACAACATCCTGTGTTTCAAAATCCATGTCGAGTTGCTGACCTTCACAAACTTGCCGGGCTGTTCGTGAAAAAATGCGCAACAATTGAGGCAACACTTGTCCTTCGTACTTCGACAAGTGATCGTAAGCCTCTACGAATAGCACATCACCTGAAAGAATACCAATATTTGTGTCCCATTTTTGGTGCACTGTTTGCTGACCTCTACGCAACGGTGCCTCATCCATGATATCGTCATGAATCAATGTAAAGTTGTGAAACAGTTCGACCGCAAGCGCTGCATTAAAGGCTTTAATACCAGGAACATTGAACAAGCTGCAACCGAGCATCGTCAAGCTTGGACGTGTTCGTTTCCCACCGAGCTTCAAAAAGTAACGCAGCGGGTCATACAAATTGGCTGGTTCCTTCGGAAGGTCCAGTTCATGAATCTTGTTTTCAACAATTTTCTGGTATTCCTGCAGCTCTTTCATGATGCTATTTCGACTGAATTAAATTGAGTAGATAGTTACCATATCCACTTTTAACAAGCGGTTGAGCCAATTGTTTGAGCTGCCTGTCATTAATATAACCCTTGCGATAGGCAATTTCCTCAATACATCCAATTTTTAATCCTTGCCGTTCTTCAATTACCTGCACAAATTGACCAGCCTGCATCAAGGAAGGAAAAGTTCCCGTATCGAGCCAAGCCGTCCCCCTGTTGAGCACAGCAACTTTTAAGTTTCCCCGTTTCAAGTATTCGGCATTTACATCTGTGATCTCATATTCACCGCGGGCAGAAGGTTCTAGCTCTTTTGCAATGGAAATTACATCGTTATCGTAAAAATAAAGCCCCGGTACCGCATAATTCGATTTTGGAGCGTCCGGCTTTTCTTCGATTGAAATAGCCTTCATATCATCATCAAATTCGACTACGCCATAGCGTTTAGGATCTGAAACGTGATAAGCATATACCACTCCACCTTCAGGGTTATTATTCTCTTGTAACAAATCGTCCATCCCCACACCGTAGAAAATATTATCTCCTAAAATAAGGGCCACCTTATCGTCACCAATGAAAGACTCTCCTATGATAAATGCCTGTGCCAACCCTTCTGGTGCCGGCTGTATAGCATATTCGAAACGACATCCGAGCTGACTTCCATCACCCAACAATTTTTTAAAATGGGGTAAATCGTGTGGGGTAGAGATAATTAAAATTTCTCGGATTCCTGCACTCATTAAAATCGAGAGCGGGTAATAGATCATGGGTTTGTCATACACTGGCATCAGCTGCTTACTCACGGCAAGTGTTAAAGGATGCAATCGCGTACCAGCCCCCCCCGCCAAAATAATTCCTTTCATAATCGTTTATTTATCTTCATCTAAGTCGTTATCTAAGCGCGTTCTCGGGTCTACTTCTAAATCGCTCAAATCAATATCTACCTCTTCATCATACATATTGATAAACGGTTCGCGAAAAGCTTTTGTGGCAATTCGATTTTCCAAACTCAATAAAAGCGAGGGTAGCACAGCAAGGTTTGTAAGCATAGCAACCAATAAAGTGAGCGAAACCAGCATTCCCAACGCCTGAGTACCACCAAATTGAGAAAGTGAGAACATGGAGAAACCGAAAAACAGAACGATTGAAGTGTAAAACATACTTAACCCTGTCTCCCGCAAGGCATTAATAACGCAAGCTTTAATATCCCAACTGCGCACTTTAAGTTCTTGTCGGTACTTGGCCAGAAAATGGATGGTATCATCCACCGAAATTCCGAAAGCAATGCTGAACACTAAAATTGTCGAAGGCTTAACGGGAATGGCAAAGAAGCCCATCACGCCAGCGGTAACAAGTAACGGTATAAAGTTCGGCACTAGCGAGATGATCACCATTTTCCAGGATTGGAACAACAAAGCCATCAGAATAGCGATAATGACAACTGCAATTCCCAGGCTGGTGAGCAAGTTTTTGATCAAATATTGCGTTCCCTCGGCAGCTACTACTGATGTACCAGTAATAACGTATTCGATTTTTTCCTTTTCGATGACCGATTCAAGCTTCTCCAGAAACCCATCCTTTTCATAATAAGAAGATAGCAACTCCGGTTTAAGGTCAAACTGATAAAGTAATGAATCATTTCCATCTGCCAGTTCATAGGTGATATTGCTACGATACGTATTGGATAAATCGAAAATTGAATCTACATAGTTGATCTCACCCGATTCAGCGCGTTCCAGATAGTTGATAGCTTCCGGATAATTTGGATTCAACACACTATCCATTTTGTTGGAAAGTGAATCAATTTTTGCATCAATTTCATAAGAACCCAAATCCACTATTTGCATGCGAATGCGCATGGTCGTATTTGCTGTATCTACCAGTTCTTTGAGTGAATAACCAATTGCTACATCCGGATAGTGTTTTTCGGTAGCAGCCAGCACCTCACTGCGCTCGTAGTTGTTTTGGAGGTATTTTCGAACATGATCCTCTTTAAATACGGGATGATTTTCCAACGTGTCTTTCTCGTGATTCGCAAAACGTTTGATCTGAGGGAGTACATCACGAGCTATCTTTGGAAAATTATACAACAGCGAATCCGCAAAATTATCGTTACCGCTGCGCAATGAGTCGCGGTAACGAAAAGCATTTCTAGTACGTCTCATATCAGCTTGAAAAGCTTCTATATACTTGCCTAATCGCCGCTTATCTTTCCGCTCAATCAGCTGATACATCTCAGGGTTATTACCGTAATAAGCCATGTTGATCAGCTTCATGAAGTTTACTGCAGAAATCGATTTACTGAAAACTGTGTCTTTGGCAATCACCTCTTGAACACCCTCTATTTTGCGTAAAAAGTCGTTGTTTAACTTTTTTCCGTCCTTCTTGTAATTTACCAATATTTCAAAAGGAACTGCACCACCAAAATGCTTTTGAATGAACTCAATATCTTTCAGGATCGGATCTGATTCTGGTAAATCACTCGTTAAATTACCAGTAGCTTCCATCCTGGTAATACCCCAGGCACACAATCCAATCACAATCACCGTAAAAATGTAAACCTGCTTGCGCTTTGTGGTCGCCAATACGACCAGCTTTTCTACTACGCCCTTCGAAAATGTCTTTTCCAGGTGTTTTAAATGGCGTGGTTTAGGTGGTTTGGCCAATGAGAATAAGATGGGTATAATACAGATCGACAAGAAAAACACCATCATGATGTTTAGTGATGCGCTAATACCAAATTCAGCTAACTTCTCCGAATTGGTAAATACGAATGTAGAAAATCCTAGCGCTGTTGTCAAGTTTGTTAAAAATGTCGCATTCCCTACCTTTTGAACCACGCGCGATAAAGCCTTCGTTTTATTACCATGCCGCTTGACTTCGCGGTGGAACTTCGTCAGTAAGAAAATACAGTTGGGGATCCCGATAACAATCATCAGCGGCGGAATGAGCGCCATCATAATAGATAGCCTGAAGCCCATTAGACCGATACTGCCAAGTGACCAAATTACGGCGGTGAAAACTACTAAATTACAAAAGGCGACCACCCGGAAGGATCGAAAAAAGAGGTAGAGTAACAAAGAAGTCACAGCGATAGCCAGGCCAATAAAGATGTACATTTCACTGACCACACGCTTGCTCATCACCACGCGGATGTGCGGCAATCCAGCAAAATGCATTTCACCAAATGTCTCTTCATAAGAAAGTGCAATCTTTTCAGCGTCCAAAACAACTCCCGATTTTTCCTGATCGCTGAGATAGGATTCATCGATACCAATCATCATCAGGGAGACGTTGGTAGAATCATTATATAAAATACCATCGTAAAGCGGAATTTGTCTAATCTGATGTCGGATTTCATCCACTGATTTATCTTCAAAATTTTTATCTTCAAAGATGGGTTCAGCTTCAAACTTTTGTTTTTCCGTATTGTTTTTTATCTGAAAAAGATCGGCTTCTGAAAAGACGTTATTCACGCCGTCTAATTTGCGTATAGAATCTCCTAAGGCCTTCCATTTCAAAAAGTTTTCTTCGGTATAAAGGTTGTCAGTTTTAATCGCAAGCACCAGTGAACCACCGTCCTCACCGAACATTTCTTTCAGCTTGAGATAACCCGCCTGAGCAGGAGACTTTTTCGGGAGCATATTCCCGTATTTATTGTCAAGTTTCAGGCTCGTAAAAGCGAAATACCCAAAAAATACAGTTAGTATTCCAATGATCGTCAATATCACCGCACGGTTTCGAAGAATTATTTGAGAAAGTTTAAACCACATTCAGCCTGGAAATATAAATAGAAAACAAATGTAATCAATTTGTGAGAAAAGAAAACAGAATCCTTATCAATGGTCTTTTCAGAACGATTATCAAATCAAGTATCGCTTCATCTAATTTCTACGACCTATAAGTTCTCCAGATATATCAGATTTGAACTTGTAATAAATGCCGTACTCTTAGTGAATTGCTGCAGTTCACCAAGAGTAAATACATTTGATTCGCTTTACGAGGTAGTTATACTTATGAATTACCAACTTTATACGGATTCATAATTCCTATAATATCTGTTAATTTAATATTCATTCCTTTTATAAAATTGTCGTAGTGTTCTTTATTTTATTGGTCGGATCATTATTTTCCTATCATATTTATGAAAAACCCTTCCTAAAACTCGAAAAGTACTTTCGGTAATACTTATTAAGAAGCAAGAATCAAAGGTTTCTGACTAGAACAGTCAAGTTGAGGTTCGTACAATTACTTGGAATGGACAGGTTGAAGTTCAACTCTAGAAAATAAACTATGCAATGCGCAGTGCTGATTATATTATTCGCAGTTTTATTTTTTTAATGTAAGCAACAAACTAAATCAAAAAAGACCGATCATGAAAAAGAAGAATGCTGTAAAATGAAAGCTCAAAGAGTGGTTCTAACACTTCCGAGGTGACCTGTCCGGAATGCGGTCATACAGAAACAGAAGAGTTGCCGACTGATGTTTGCTTGATTAAATACAACTTTAAAGGCTGTGGAACCAAACTAACCCCAAAGGAAGGTGATTGCTGTGTGTTTTGTACACATGGTACGCATAAGTGTCCTTCCATGCAAGAGGGGTTATGCATTTCATTTTAAGCTGTGCTTACAAGTGCAGATCGAACTGAACTCTCCACATTACTCCATCTTCTACAAGGTCTTTCTGAATATATCCAACGTCAGTTTGTACTTTTAATTTATGACCAACGATAAACTTTGATAGGGCAAGAAAGTAATGGCTTTCATCAACTCCAATAGCGTTTTCCGTTGGAGACAGACGTGCATATCTACCCGCAATTTCAACGTTGTTTTTAAACATCCACCCGGCTTGAAGGTTTAATGCAGCACCCGTATAGTAATATCCTAATTCATTTTGTCCAGATTCATCCAGGTACACCGAAGTTCTATCCTTCGTATCACGAAGTACATATTCACCCATCATTGAAAATCCACTATACTTAAACATGAAGTCAACAAATGCCGTCTGCAATGTTTCCAATTCAGCATTTCCTGGTAAAAAAGAGCCCTTATTTCCGCGGGAACGGCCTGCCTGATCATTTTGATCAACTGTAATTCCAATAGATAATTTTGGCTTCTCTTCTCGGTAAATAGCCGATCCTACATAGTCTCCTTTTTTATGAAATTGACCGAATGGTAAGAATTCTGTTCGAAAAGTATATTCATAACCACCCAAGTTTCCAGCAATGACGTTTCTCCCTTCTCCTTGTGAAAAAGTTCCGATCAGTTCTAGTCCAAACTGTTTTCCGAGCGTCTTCCTATAAATCAGCCCTACTCCAATATCTCGGTCAAGTGTAAACCTGCTGTTCAATATAGAACGATTGACAAACTGCATATTTGCCGAAGAAATCACTCGTTCACGGTTGCCTGGCAACTTCGTCTGTCCTGCTCTAAGTGAAAAACCTCCATAAAAATTCCAATCTACAAAAGCATCCAACATAATATTCGCACCTCCTCCCTCATAGACGGGGTCACTAGTGTTTACATCGCGGTTTGTTAATCCTAACTCCATTTTATATTTCAACTTCGGCGTAAAGGCAAAGCCCTTAAACTTCAGTCGAGCTCGACGTACTAAAAAATTGGATTGCAGGTTACCAATATTACCCAGATCGTCATTCCGAACATCCCAATCACTTTTAGAAAGTAACTGAAAACGAAAAGCAGCCTTAATTGAGAAGGTTGTATCTTTTGCTTTATACCGAAACCCGTCACCAAAAGAATAGTCTTCAAGCTGACAATAAGGGGCCAGGTTAGCGAAAATGATTAGAGATAGTGTTAATAAAAACTTCATACTGCTTTTTTTGGAGTGCAAATATGGCAGGCTTTCATCTCACTATCAAGGCAAGTGCTATTTCTTAACCTTAAGATAAAGTGTAAGTAATAGGCTCTAAGTCACCCAACCCTTTAACATTGTGTTAATCCAATATTTAAACCTTTAATACTCCTTTAATGCATCCTTTACAATTATTTAACATTATTACCTGAATAGAGGTGATTTTCCCTTTGACAATTTCATCAATTACCTCCAGTTTTTTTCTGGATTTTCCAGGGTTCGGATATAATCATAATATCCATTGATGTTTACAGTTTTCTCTTCTAAAGGAAAATTGATGTTTTTAATAATGGATGAATTTGATTGATGCATCCCTACGTATCATTCAACCCCCAACCGTATTCTTTGTATTCCACCTGGGCATCTTCACTGATTTCTAGGTCTGTAAAACGGTTGATGTAATCAATGACCGAGGGAGCGACATTTTTAAAATCTCCTGAAAACCACTTGAATAATTTTGACAATTTCAGTGCCTTCTCGCTGATCGTATTTTTAGAACTGTCCAAAATAAAACGTTTCATTTGGGCATCTAGCTGAGCATCCAGTTTTTTACCGATATAAGCTCCTTGCATCAGCGCGGGACAGGATACCGAAGCACAGTTAACAGCAGCGTGGATGCGCGGGTCTTCCCATTCCTTTCGAAGGATGTTGTGTTCGATGTCGTTGAGATCATATTCTTCATCGCCGATCTCAATAAATTTAATATCCCACGGTGTGTTGACGCGATAAATGGATCCGCCCAGGTCCTTAATAGACTTAACAGGGTAATTGTCGACGATCAATTCAATCGTGTAGGCATTATATGCATTGATCCAAAATGCTTTGCGTTCATTAGAAGACCAGTTTTTATTCGGGTGGTTTTTCGATAACTGCTGGAGATATCGCTTCAATTTTGTGGAATCTTTTAAAAATCCTTTGTAATTAACAAAGCCCTTATCTGTCACATGTTCCTGAGTGAGTTCATCCCACAACTGATGTCCGTGAATGGTGTTTTGAGGTTGCACCTTTTCTTCAGTAACCTCGACATTTTGTCCGTTGGATGCGGTAGCAACATCCGTATTCACCTGACAGGCGTTAGTAATGAAGGACAAAAGAACAGCAAAAAAAGATTGAGATACCATATCCATACTATTTATTTTTTAAATTCGACAATTCATGCAATTATCTATAATTATACCTACGTTAAACGAAGCAGGTCAACTGCCACGATTGTTGGACGCATTAATTCCACATACTTACACTTACGACGAAATTATTGTTGTAGATGCACAAAGTACGGATAAAACACAAAACATTGCAAAAAAACACCCTATAAATTTGATTATCAGTAATAAAGCATGTAGAGCCCACCAAATGAATCTAGGAGCACAGCACGCGAGCGGTGATGTGTATTATTTTGTGCACGCAGATGTTCGTCCTCCTGCCACCTTTCGCCAAGACATTGAACAATCCTTAAAGCTAGGAAGTGACGCTGGGTGTTATCGTTTTCAATTCGATCTCAATTCCCCAATGTTGAAATTTAACGCCTGGTGGACACGCTTTAACTTTATGTTTTGTCGGGGAGGAGATCAAACGCTTTTTGTCCAACAAAGCGTTTTTCAGGAATTAGATGGCTTTGACGAAAAGTATATTATTATGGAGGACTTCGACTTCATACGTAGACTTCGGAGAGCTTATAAATTTTGTATCATGCCAAAATCTGTCCTTGTTTCTGCTCGAAAGTACGCTAAAAACAGTTATCTAAAAGTCAACCTCGTGAACTTGTGGAGCTACTGGACTTTTATGTTGGGGAAGGACCCCCAAAAAATACGCGCCTTTTACAAACGAAACCTCCGATTTTAAAGGAGTTCGGTATTCGTGTAAAGATTCAATAAATTTGGTTTGTCATACCATAACAAACTGTGAATCTTCCATCAAGGCGCGAATTGTTGGGTCCGGGCCCAAAAACTGGTCGCCAAATCGATCCAACTCCTCTTTTGTTTCGGGTGACAAATGCTCTTGAATTTCTTCAATCACGCTTTGACCGATCAGAAAAGGGGTTTGCTGCGGCAACAACTGATCACCCTGAAAATGTCCTACAATGTGGTATTCATCATGAACCTGAACTTGTTCTTCAGAGAAAATACATTGTTTTTTCCATTGCGACTGCCAATCATCTTTCCACATCGCTTGTCGTTTTTCAAAAAACGATTGGTTTCCCATAATGCTAGCCAGGTATTTGCGCGATGCAACGCTCATTTTATTCGCTTGTTTCTCAGCACAAGGTAAACAAATAGCGACTTCAAATAAGGTCACATCTTCACCTTCTTCTGAGCGTTTGTAAGCTTTTTCAATGGAATAAGGAACCTCTCCTGTCGACAGATCACATTCACACACTTTGCATTGTCGAAACGGACGATCCTCGCTATCAGAATAAAACTCTTTTGGTATTTGCTGACTCATAGTTTAAAGCTATTAATTCTTTTTTTGAGATGAAAGATTTTCCTTCAACAGTTTGAGGTATTTCTTGACATTTTGTTCATCAGCCTTATCGAGGATCAATAAGCGATTTTCAGATTCAACTACAATATGATTATTCAACCCCTGGACGATGGCCTCCTTTTCATCCGGCAAATTGACCAAGCAGTTATTTGAATTAATCATAAATACTTTTTCACCGCGCACATTGTTTCCATTGACGTCTTTCTCCAAATGATCGGATAAACTGCACCACGTACCCAGATCACTCCAATCAAAATCCGCTAAAATCACATCCACATTTTTAGCGTTTTCCATAACGGCATAATCGATCGATATATCTTCACACGTACGAAATGCATCGTTTACGAAAGTATGTTCTCCTGGAGTGTTGTAAATGGCATAATTGGAACAAAAAGCATTGTAAAGGTCTGGTTTAAACTTTTGCAGGGCTTTGAGAATTGTTTTTGCCCGCCAAACAAAAATACCAGAGTTCCAATAATAATCACCACTTTTCAAGAATATTTCAGCCATTTCCCGGTTCGGTTTTTCCGTAAATTGTTTGACTTTGTAAATTTCACCACCAACGATATCACCGTCCTGATGAAATTGAATATATCCATACCCCGTATCAGGTCGATTAGGTTTAACTCCCAGTGTCACCAAACGATCGTGGTTTTCCGCTTGTTTGATGGCTTTTTCAACAATGCCCACAAATTTATCCTCCTTCATAATTAGGTGATCAGAGGGAGCCACAACTAAGTTGGCATCTTTGTTTAATGCATATATCTTTGCAGCGGCGTAAGTCACACATGGAGCCGTATTTTTTCGCTCTGGTTCGGTAAGAATCTGGCCAGCCTGAATTTCAGGTAGCTGTTCTTTCACCAAATGGACGTATTTCTCATTCGTAACTATATAGATCTGCTTTTGAGGTGCTATGTTTTTCAACCGCTCAAAAGTCATTTGGATCAACGTTTTTCCAATGCCGAGTACATCTAAAAATTGTTTGGGGTGTTCTTCAACGGACATCGGCCAAAACCGACTACCAACTCCTCCTGCCATTATGACTGCAAAATTATTGCTCATTTTCCACTTCTTTTAAAGGTTCTACCTCTGCAAGTTTACTCACCAGGTATTTTTTTCCAGTGCTCATCTCTTCACAGAGGAATCGCGTTCTGCGCAACACTCCCCGTTTAAATACTTTTTTTCCCAGGCGAAAAATAGCGCCATTTTGTAATTGCTCCAAAAGTAACGTCTTTTGTTCTGGGGAGTCAAATTTTTTGAGGGCGCGGTACAATCTCGCATCCGTGCAACTTGATGCCCGCATGTCGTCCAGGTTCAAAGATAGTGCATTTTTAATGGATACGGGTAACTGATCGCTCACCAATAAAGGTAATAACAACTCGCGGTACGCTGCCTTCCATTCTTTTCCATGAGCTCTAACGCCATTTCCGTGGTCTATAAACGTTTTCATGTGTGCGAATTCATGAATCGTCGTAATCAAAAAAGCATAAGGATTGAGATCACCATTTACAGTAATTCGATGCGGTTTATTATTCACAGGAGATCGATAATCACCATGTTTCGTTTTACGCGGTTTAGAAACCCTAAAATGGACGGGTTCACTAAACAGCAATTCCGTGACATAATCAACGAAAGGTTCGGGCACATACTTTTTTAAAGCTTCAGCTATTTTATGGCGTTCAGTCATCGCAATGCAAAAATAAGGAATCCTTTATTTTTTTAGATTTATACGGCTTGTTTTAGAATAAGCTGTTAATTTAGCAGAAAGCCATGAATTACGTTGTCAGCATAGGAAAATATTTTGGGATGCTTCGGTATGTTTTTTCGCGACCGGAACGGCTAAAAGTATACCACACACGCACTTTCACTGAAATTCAAACCATAGGGATCAATTCTCTAGGAATCGTGGCGATTCTCTCTGTATTTATGGGTGCTGTCATCGCACTTCAAACAGCATCGAATATGGATAGCCCGCTATTACCGAAATATACGATTGGATATATTACTCGGTCGAGTACAATACTCGAGTTTTCCCCGACGATTATTTCGTTAATTTTGGCCGGAAAGGTGGGCTCCAATATTGCGTCAGAAGTGGGAACGATGCGTGTAACAGAACAAATTGACGCTTTGGAAATCATGGGGGTTAATTCGTTGAGCTACCTCGTTCTCCCAAAAGTTGTCGCAGCTGTATTCATCTTTCCATTTCTCATCATTATTTCAATGGGCTTGAGCATTGTCGGTGGTTATTATGCCGTAACCTCTACATCGCTAGCTTCGCACGAGGAATTTATTTATGGCATCCGCGCTTTCTTTAAAGTGGGTGATGTCGTGTACGCACTCGTCAAAACCGTGTGCTTTGCTTTTATCATTACGACTGTTTCTTCCTATTTTGGCTATTATACCAAAGGAGGAGCATTAGATGTAGGGCAATCCTCAACTCGCGCAGTAGTTTGGAGCAGTATCTGTATTTTATTGGCTAATTTTGTGCTCACGCAATTAATTTTACTCTGATGATCCAGGTCAATAACGTGAATAAATCATTTGGTGACCTTCATGTTTTGCATGATTTTACTGCAGCATTTGAAGCAGGAAAAGTGAACCTCATCATCGGTCAATCTGGACAGGGAAAATCTGTGTTGGCAAAGTGCATAGTTGGGTTACTGGAAGTCGATAGCGGTAATATTCTTTACGATAAGCGCGATTTCTCCAAAATGAATCGAAGAGATCGTAAAAAGATACGGAAAGAAATTGGCATGTTGTTTCAAGGTTCCGCTTTATTTGATTCCATGACCGTGGAGGAAAATATCATGTTTCCATTGAAGATGTTTACCGACATGTCTAAGAAAGAAATGCTAAAGCGCGCTGATTTTTGCTTGGAACGCGTAAACCTCTCTGGTCAAAACCATTTATTACCTGCGGAATGTAGTGGCGGAATGCAAAAAAGAGTTGCTATTGCACGAGCCATATCAATGAACCCGAAATATTTATTTTGCGACGAACCCAATTCTGGACTCGATCCAAGTACGTCGATTCTAATCGATAATCTTATAAAAGAGCTTACTTACGAATACGATATGACGACGGTTGTCATTACTCATGACATGAATAGCGTTATCGAAATAGGAGACCACATCGTCTTCATTCATACAGGTCGCAACTGGTGGCAAGGAACGAAAGAAGAAATTATTGAAACCGATAATCAAGAGATTATTGATTTTGTATACGCTTCAAAATTCATGAAGAACCTTAAAGGAAAACTTTCATAAAATGAATTACAATGGAATTATTTCACAATCCCCGATGTGCTAAAAGCAGAGCAACTTTACAGTTACTGGAAAAGCAAGGTTTTGAACCCTCAATTCGGAAATATTTGGATGACACCCCTTCGAAATCCGAATTAAAAGCTATTATCGATAAACTTCAAATTGCTCCAAAGTCCTTGGTTCGCAAGGGTGAAAAAATATACAAAGAAGAATATAAAGGAAGCGAACTCAGTGATGAAGCATGGATTCAGGCTATGGTAGATCATCCTAAATTAATTGAGCGCCCCATCTTAATTCATGGAGACAAAGCGGCCATTGGACGTCCTCCCGAAGACGTTTTAAAGATTCTTTAGTTTTACAAAGAATCAACAGATGACTCGATAAAGAAGAAATCAAAAAACATCTCCATCTCGAAAATTGACAGGGGTTAATACTGCCTTGCTAGACACTCCTCTCGTTCCTAAAAGCAACACTATGGGAAGAACAACGGTCTGGCGAGTCAATTAAAACCCCACAACTATCAGCGCTTTTTTTAGCCTGTTTACACCATAAACAAATTGAGTTCAACTTAAAACGCATTTGAATCTTCACAGCTTGAGTTGGACAGAATAATTTTGTTTATCTGTTATTTTTTGTGCACTTTTGAATAATAACTGTTTTTTTTAAAACGCTAAACTTTTTGAAATGAAAACTGTACTGACACTTCTCCTTTTTCTGGTGAGCTATAGCATTAGTTTTGCCCAGCATCACCCGGATTTATTGAAACGTTATTCTACAGAGGAGTTGGATGAATTAGAAACTTCCAACCCTGAGGAATACACGATCTTAAACAATGCATTAGAGCGTGGAACTTTCATTGGCCCTATTCCTGAGGAAAAGGCAAAGTCCATTACTTTTGACGGCGAACTAGCGATTAACCCCGATGTGGATCAAAACTTCATTACTATGGGGATCACATTGAAAGAAAATAAGTACCAGTACTTTCGGATTAAAGGAACCGATCAAATGGTCGGCGTTCTTCCTAAAAGTCTCCTTCACTAAAAACACAACACCATGAAATTCTTTCATTTAATTTTATTCTCCTTTCTTGTAATCATATCATCTTTGAGCTTCGGCCAGACGGAAATAGCCATGGATGATCCCGACTACGATACATTAAACCCAATAGACTGTTCCAACTTTCAGTCTTCAGGTGTCGCAAACTTTCTGGATGACGGCGGAAGTGGCTCAAATTATTCAGGTTCATTCAATGATACGATCACGATTTGTCCCGACTTACCCAATGGTCCCAAGTTAACGATTACTTTTGGTATAAATGCTGGGTTGACTTGGGATGTCGATGGCAGTGACTCGATTTACGTTTTCGACGGACCCAGTGTCAACGCTCCATTTCTCGGCGTTCACAATTCCGATACAGATCCTACAGGGTTCAACTATACTTCGAGTTTTCAGAATAACCCTTCCGGTTGTCTGACGTTTGTGTTTGTTTCTGATGGCGCAACAGAAGGGACAGGTTGGGTAGCAAACCTAGTATGTACTAACCCCCCTCAACCGATGGGCCCGCACATTGAAGCGTACATCAATGGTTCTGGAAGCGACGCCTTAGTTCCAGCTGACACAGGATATGTTGATATATGTCCGGACGATTCCGTTCTATTTGTAGCTAATCCCGATTTACTTTATGCATTTGAAAACACGGGGTATGGTTACTCACAAAACGTTGAAGACCTCACCTACGAATGGCAATTCAGTGATGGGACGGTAGGAGCTAACAACGATAGTGTATGGTTTGTTCCACCCAGTAGCAACGGTTATTTAGTAGAACTGTCAATTACCGATGATTTTCCGCAAACCATTTTTATGGACTGCAAAGTACGTGTGAGTATTCCTCCAGATTTTACAGGGACGGGATCATTGGAAGACACCGTGTGTTTTGATGAAGAAACTGTTTTACTAGGAGGAGCTAATAACACAGACACAGTTGGTGTTGATCTTCCGCCAGGTAGTTTTCAGTTTGGTGGTTCTGTGGCAGGATTAACAGCACTACCCGACGGATCAGGAATCAACTATTCCACCGATATTACCATGAGCGGTTTTGCACCTGGTGCGACTTTCAGCTCTCCATCGGATCTTCAGGATATTTGTATTACAATGGAGCATAGCTATTTAGGTGATTTAGAGATGTGGCTCGAGTGTCCCGATGGTACAGCGGTAACGCTACTTAACTCCTATGGGCCTGGGCAGATTCCTGGTGGTTTTGGCGGTGGCGGAACCTATCTCGGGGAACCCGTAGATGGCAATCTAGGTACCGCAGGCAATGGCTACGAATATTGTTTTTCTGAAGTCAACAATACGTGGGGTGACTTCCCTACCGAGTTCGCGAACAACAACTTTGTTAACTTAACGTCTCCTCCTGCTCCATCGGCAGGTAATACCATGAACCCAAACGGCGTCTATTTACCTGAGGAAACATACGCTAATTTTAATGGATGCCCACTAAATGGTGATTGGACACTGTTCGTTCGTGATAACATTGGTATTGATGACGGTTTTATTTTTGAGTGGGGACTTTATTTTGATCCAGCACTATTTCCAAATAACGAAACATATCAAACGACGATCACAGACGCTTTTTGGTCACCAGACCCGGCAATTACATCTGGTCTCAACAACGATACATTAATCACGGTAAACCCTTCTACTCCTGGAGATCATTCTTTTACATTTAATGTAGAGGACAACTACGGGTGTACCTACGACACGACAGTTATGATTCATGTTTTAGATACAGTAGCCGTTGTTAACTCTATCGATACAACTGTATTTTGTGCCACTGACTCCGTACCGTTATGGACCTCTGCATCTGGGTTAGAACCTTTTACTTATGAATGGCAAGACGGGCAAGTTGGGGATACAGCTTACTTCGACATTTCTGATAATGGAACTGAAGAGTACCTGGTAACTATTGCTGACGCTTGCGGTGTTGAAACTGTAGACACGGCTTATTTAACTATGGACCAGTCCCTGGCGATTGATTCTGTCACACAAAAAATAGCTGACTGTGGTATCGATAACGGTGTCGTGCAGGGTTATGGTAGTGGATTCACAGGTACTCCCGATTTTACCTGGACGGGACCTGGATCCACTAATACTGACTTTACGAACTCCAGTGTCTGGCCCGATAAACCGTCTGGATGGTACTATTTTTCAATTGAAGATAATGTTTGTAAGGTGGAAGATAGTATTTTCCTTGATCAGACTCCACCTCCCACTGCCTCTTTTAATGCTAACCCTCCACAGGGTAATGTTCCCCTGGATGTGACATTTGTCAACACCTCCGACAACGCAGAAACCTATGAGTGGGATTTTGGTAATGGCGATTCAAACGTTGTCAACGATTTAAGTAACCAAAACAGCACCTACACAGAAGAGGGTGTTTACACGGTTACGCTAACGATTACTGATGGGGCATGCTCGGATCAAGCCACGCAGCAAATCTTTACAGAACTCATTCTGCCACTCATCTATGATTTACCCAATATCTTCACTCCCAACAATGACGATGCGAATGACGTGTTTACAATCAATGCAAAAAATGCGACTTCACTAGAAATTGTCATACTGAATCGTTGGGGTAATGTTGTTTTTGAAAGTACTGATGTCGATTTCGAATGGAATGGTAAAAAGAATAATTCAGGTGCTGAATGTTCTGATGGAACATACTTCTACCGGTTTACAATAACTGGTGATGGAGACCAGGAAGAAGAAGAGCACGGTTTTGTTCACCTCGTGCGAGACGACAATTAATAAAACCCATATGTCAAGTCCTAAAAAAAGCAGTCTTTTTGTCGAAGACTGCTTTTTTTATACCCATCAGGGGGGGCTGAAAAGGTAATTTCATACCAGAGCGTTCTATTTATTCTGCTTTAAAGCATGTATCAGCGACGATGAACAGCAAAGCGATCGAATAGTTAAGGTAGAAATTCATCCGCTTTCCCATACCTCTACTCAGCATCATAAATCATACTAATTTTTACTGTTCTTTACTCGTTCCAGCATCAGAGTGTCCCCATCCAAACCCAATCAAGATCAATAAACGTGAGTAGAAGGAATTTGTTGAAGCGGCACCAATTAAGTGATTTCAGCCTATCTCAGTCCTTTTCGCGCTTCAATTATTGGAATTAAGACATAATTCGAGCGTATACGGCCGTGCCTGGGAATTGCTCCATGATTTTTTTGACGAGCGCCGTAATCGGAATAGAAAGGATTAGTCCAGGAATACCCCAAATGAAGCCCCAAAGGGCTAGCATAAACAACACCGTAACGGTATTAATTGAAAATGATTTCCCCATCAATATTGGTTCTAATATTCCTCCAAATAGAATCTGAATACCACTAATAATGAAGATAAAAACAAGTAAGGTTCCAGAAACATTTAACTCCACAAGTGCAAAAGCAGTCAGTACGACTACAGAAATTACAGACCCTATCATTTGAACAAAATTGATCAAAAAGGCAAACAAGCCCCAGAAAATAGGAAAGCTCACATCAAATGCATAGCAAGCAAAACCAAAACTCAAGCCTGTAAATAAACTCAACAAAAATTTAACTACGATAAACTTAAAGATATCGCGCTCTATTTGTCGGAATGTTTTAACGGATGCGAAGCGCTGTTTAAAAATCAGCAGCTCCATCACTTTTTGAATATTCATCGAACCTGCAAGAAGCAATATCGTAAAGAAAATGGTCATCAGTAGCATACTCACGAACTTGCGGGCAAAATTGAGCCCATTCCCCACATTGCCAAACAAGTTTTCGCTGACCTTGTCATTATTCATAAAAGCTTGCAACTTCGTTTCTCCCTGATTCGGTGTTATACCCATCAAATCAACCACTGGAGCGACAACGTCATTCAATCGACTATCAAATTTCTGATAGAAATCTTCATTGGCATTGGTGATTTCCTGACCCGACAAATGCACAATTTCGTAAGCGCCCTTTAGTCCAGCAGAAATTATAATAACAACGAGAATAATACCGACAAAATTGGGTACTCCTTTTTTCATCAACCAGCGCATCATCGGCATAAATACCAAGGAGGCAAACAAAGCAAAAACGAGCGGAATAAAAATAATTGAAAGCACATTCAACAAGTAGAGCACAAAAGGTACTACGAGTATAAGAAGAAGTTTTCGAATGGCTAATAATTCGTTTTGCATCGCTTATTTTTAATGAGCTCAATATTAAGAAATAAATACAAATTGAGACAGTTATTTTTCTTAATGTCTATTAAATTCTTCGAAATATGGTCATTTATTTTCACATTTTTCGTCAATTTGTAAAACCTCCCGACCAGAACCAAGTCACAGCCAAATTCATTTAAATCATCTTCCATTAGGTGAATTAATGGCGTGATCAAGACACAAGGAATCCCCAACAACTCAAGTTTTCCAATCTCAATTTCTATTCGATGAAGAAAAGCAGATAAACAGATTGTTTTATCTTGTGAAAAATTGAAGATTTACACGATGCGAGTACTTTACATTTCGTATGATGGCATGACCGATAATTTAGGTCAATCGCAAGTATTGCCGTACTTGAAAAAACTTAGTGAAAAAGGAGTGGAATTCAATCTCCTCAGTTTAGAAAAGCCAGAGCATTCGTCGAACGTCAAAAAAATCAACCAAATTTGTAAGGCTGCTAGCATCCATTGGCACCCGTTAACTTATGAGTCAGGTGTTCCCGTTATTTCAGCTCTACGGAACTACAGAAAGTTAAAGAATAAAGCACTCGCTCTATCCCAACAGCACACCTTTGACGCGACCCACTGTCGCAGTGACATTCCAGGTTTAATTGGTTATCAACTGCAACAGCAATACGGCATTCGTTTTCTATTTGATATGCGCGGATTTTGGGCAGATGAACGCGTTGAAGGAAAGCTATGGAATCTCAAGCACCCCTTGTTTAAATTGATCTATTCCTACTTTCGCAAAAAAGAAAAGCAATTTTTCGAAAATGCCGATGCGGTAGTTTCACTCACAGAAAAAGGAAAAACAATCATCGAAACGGATGATCGTTTTGGAAAATCAACGGCTCCTATTACCGTTATCCCTTGTTGTGTAGATCTCGAAAAATTTAGTCCACATACTGTTTCAGAAGAGGAGCAAAACAATATTCGGCAACAACACCAATTAACATCCGAAACCTTTGTTTTTGGCTATGTGGGTTCCATTGGAACATGGTATATGCTGGACGAAATGCTCGCTTTCTACGCCATTCAACGAAAACGCTATACCAATAGTGCGTTCTTTTTTCTATCGGGAGAACCTGCAGAAACCATACATCGGGCAGCACGAAATTTCGGAATTCCTGCACGTGAAATTGTTGTGCATCGCGCACCCCATTCAGCGGTTCCCACCTTTTGTTCACTATTTGATGTTGCTGTTTTTTTTATACGACCGACCTTCTCAAAAAGTGCTTCTTCTCCAACTAAACAGGGTGAACTCATGGCTATGGGAATACCCATTATCTGTAACGCTGGCGTAGGCGACACCGACCACATTATATCATCCACTAATGCAGGGCTGGTGCTTCCCAATCTCGACGAACAAACGATGGAAAATTGCCTTTTCGACCCTTCCGGTTTTTCAGCTGAACAGATTCGTAACGGAGCCGAAAAATGGTTCAGTCTCGATAAGGGAGCTGAGAAATACTACCAAGTGTACCAGTCGATGTTGCAGAAAGACTAAAATTCCCAGTCGTGCTGATCGACTTCACCAATGCAGTGTGTCAACAGCTCGATACAGGATCCAATATCGTCCTGATGAGCCATTTCAATCACCTGATGCATATGTCTCGTAGGAATAGACACAGCTCCTGCGATAGAACCTCCTTCCGTCATGCGCTGTATTCCGGCGGTATCTGTCCCTCCAGCGGTTAACACTTCCGGTTGCCATTTTACATTGTATCTGGTCGCGGTCTTTTTCATGAACTCTACCATGCGATAGTCACATATTGTTGAAGCGTCCATTATTTTAATTGCTGCACCTTCGCCGAGCGAAGTCACTTTTTCGTGATCTGCCGCACCTGGTAAATCGTAGGCAATGGTTGTGTCCAGTCCAAAACCAAAATCAGGCTGCACCCGCATGGCAGAAACATTTGCCCCGCGGATACCTACCTCCTCCTGTACGGTAAAGACACCATAAACATCGTAGGGCACTTCTTTATCTTTTAGATCACGCAGCGTTTCAATCAAGATATACACTGCTAAACGATTGTCCAGCGATTTGCTGTTTACACACTCACCCATTTGAATAAATGAACGTTCGCGGGTAATGGGGTCGCCAACTTTAATCAAGTCCTCCACCTCTTCTTTGGTTCTTCCTGTATCGATAATAAAATCGGTAGATTTCGGATTCTTTTTGCGTTCTTCCGGAGACATCACGTGAATTGGCTTTGCAGCCATAACGCCAATAACATCTTTTTTTCCATGAATCACAACACGTTGTGCAGTCAATGTTTTGGGGTCAAAACCGCCCAACGTATGAAAGCGAATAAAGCCTTTGTCATCAATATGAGTGACCATGAATCCAATTTCATCCATGTGGGCACCTACCATCACTTTTTTATCAGATTTCCCCTTTTTTATGGCATAAACATTTCCCATGTTGTCCGTTTCTACCTCATCAACAAGTGGGCGTACTTCATCGAGAATCAAAGCTCTAATTTTTTGCTCATAACCTGGTGCTCCAGGAGTTTGACAAACTTTTTCCAGTAATTCTAAATCTAATTTCATGATCGTCTTTTTGATTGTCGTTTATCTTTTTTCTCGCTAATTGGAAGTGGGTTTTCATTCATTTCCTTGATCCGCTCTCTCGTTCGATAAATATCCATTGCCAAATAAATCGCACTACGCATCGATTGTTCATCAGCGCATCCTTCTCCAGCAATGTCAAAGGCCGTTCCATGATCGGGAGATGTTCGGACAATAGGAAGCCCAGCCGTAAAGTTCACGCCATCATTGAAAGCTAATGATTTAAACCCCGTTAAGCCCTGGTCGTGATACATGGCTAAAACACCATCAAAATCAGTATATTGACGACTTCCAAAAAAACCATCCGCTGGATAAGGCCCAAAGGTGAGTAATCCACTTTCTTTGGCTTTTAAGATCGCTGGATTAATTACGTTAGCTTCTTCTTCCCCCATTTTTCCTTTTTCCCCGGCATGAGGGTTTAAGCCTAAGACTGCAATTCTCGGTCGGATAATGCCAAAATCATTTTTCAAGCTCTTTTCGAACTCCTTCAGTTTTTGAATAATCTTTTCTGTCGTTACCTCTTCTACCACATCTTTCAGTGCAATATGAGAGGTTACCAAGGCCACTCTCAGTTCATCTGCCACCATCATCATCAAGGCCTCTTGCTTTCCCGAAAGATCGGCTAGGTATTCAGTATGGCCTGGAAACTCAAAACCAGCCATTTGAATGGTTTCTTTTGAAATCGGCGCTGTGACGAGCACATCTACTTTTCCAGCCGCTAAATCATCCGTTGCTGCCTTTAAAGATTCAAACGCATATTTCCCTCCAATTTCACTAGGTTCTCCCAATTTCATATCTACGATTTCTTTCCAGCAAGCTACCACATTTATCTTTCGCGGTTGCGCATCAGCCGCATCCTCGATACGATGATAATTAAAAAACGTATCCTCAATCGCTTTTTTATGATACGCCATCGTTTTTGTTGAACCGTAAATCACAGGAATGCACTCTTCGAGCATATTCTTGTTTCTCAACGACTTAATGATCACTTCAGGTCCTATGCCGTTCAGATCTCCTGTCGTTATCCCAACGCGTATGGGCTTTCGATTGGATTTTAGAATATCTTTTGTTTGTTTCTTTTCCATAAATCTATTACTTTGGGTTATACCCAACAACAAAAGTAACAAATGTAAGTGATTTCTGTTGTGTTTAACGTTGCCTGCACAGAAGTGCATCAACTCGTTTTTAATTACAGGTGAATCAATGGCTCATCTAAAAAAATAAAATGCTGAGAACCTGTGATTTTCTTATGCGTTGCGACTTATAATTGAAGGTTATGGCCAAGCTTTTTGAGTAAAAATACTCCCTGACTATTACTCCGAACTCATCTTCACTGATGCACATCGGCTTCAGTAACCTCAAGGAATCACTGCCCGATGCATCGCGATGAATAACAAAAAGTTTCTATCACGAATTTAGTGGGCACAAAAGCATTCAAAACTTCCCCTGAGCGACTTTTTGTCACGGTTTTTTCCTTCGACATTTTTTTATAAAAGCTCAGGATCCACAAAAACGCGCGCCAAAAAGTATTGCGTCAACATCTTCTATCGCCACGGGTTGAAACCCTTGGCGATAGAACCCGTGGCGATAGAACCCGTGACAATAGAACGCGTGGCAATAGAACGCGTGGCAATAGAACCAACAAAAAAAAGACCCGCACTTTGGCGAGCCTTCAAATCACATTACCAATTTTTCGTACTTTGGACAATTCGAAAAAATTGCTAATGTAGTTGCGCTATTTTGAGTGACAAATATAATAAAGTTCCACCAACGTGAGCTACTGAACTCATTCTAAATAACACTCAAACAAGTCATTAGGCAACCAATCTTACAACAAGTGTTATAATCTAAATCCCTCAACCCGCATGTATTTCGAATCGAAAAACCGACTTAAAACACGCTTAGCTTTTCAATAATAAACTAGTTATTTTTTGTAACGAGGCAACCATTTATACAAATCGCTGATTTTCAGTATTTTTTTAACTCACTTCTTTCAACTGATTGTTTAATTCCATCCAGCCACCGCCATTTTCGCATTCAATGCCGTTTCCTTTTAGAAACTGTACTGCCTGTCCACTTCTATTTCCTGAAGCACAGCACAAAATTGGATGATCCATGTCTTTTATTTCATCCATCCGTTCTGGAATTTCTTGTAAAGGAATGTTAATACTTCCAGCAATATTTCCACCCATAAACTCTTGTGGGGTTCTCACGTCTATTATTGTTCTTTTATGATCCATAACATTGTAGTTTTATAAATTTACTACAAAGTTAAGTGCAAACAGCCTTTATTACAGTGACTTTTGTAACAATGCTTAAATGAGATCAAAGCCAACGTAGGTTTGCAACGCTTCAGGAATTGATATCGTGCCGTCTTCATTTTGATGGTTTTCCATCAATGCAGCAACAATTCGAGGTAACGCTAAAGCACTGCCATTCAAGGTATGACATAAGCGTGTTTTTTTATCCTCGTCTCTAAACCTCAATTTCAATCGGTTGGCCTGAAACGTCTCAAAAAGTGAAACTGAACTCACTTCCAGCCATTTCTCTTGGGCCGCTGAAAACACTTCAAAATCATAAGTAATGGCAGCTGTAAAGCCCAAATCCCCGCCACAAAGACGGAGGACTCTATACTCGAGTCCTAACTTCTCCAGTAAGCCTTTGACGTGATCCACCATTTCCTCAAGTGCTTTTTCACTGCGATCCGGATGCTCTACCCGAACGAGCTCTACTTTGTCAAATTGATGGAGGCGATTCAGTCCGCGGACATCTTTTCCATAGGAACCTGCTTCCCTGCGAAAGCAAGGCGTGTAACTTGTCATTTTTTCCGAGAAATCCTTTTTTTCAATGATTGTATCGCGATAAATGTTCGTAAGTGGAACTTCAGAAGTGGGTATCAGGTATAAATCATCTTCCGTTACATGATACATCTGCCCTTCCTTATCCGGCAACTGACCCGTTCCTATTCCACTGTCCTCATTGACGACGAGCGGTGGAATAAATTCTTCATAGCCTCTTTTATTCGCTTCATCCAGAAAGAAGTTTATTAAACCGCGCTGCAGTTTTGCTCCTTTTCCTTTGTAAAAGGGGAAACCCGCTCCAGTAACTTTAACGCCTAATTCAAAATCAATTGTCGCTCCAGCTTTTGCCAGTTCCCAATGTGGTTGTGGATCAAAAGTGTATTCGCGACGCGCACCGTGTTCTTCAACCACTTCATTTTCTTCTTCTGAAGTACCAGCGGGAACAATGTCCTGGGGTACATTGGGAATTTCATAAAGTGCATTTTGCAATTGCTCTTCCAGCTCCTGCTCATGCTCTTTCAGCTCTTGCTCCTCTGCTTTAAGTGTTTTAGTGCGCTCCTTAGCTGCTTCGGCCTCATCCGTTTTTCCTTCTTTAAAAAACTGTCCTATTGACTTTGAAAGTTTATTGCTTTCTGCTTTTATTTTTTCGCGTTTTCCTTTTACTGCCCGCCAGGCTTCATCGAGGCGAATGGTTTCATCGAGTTGCTCACTGTAATCGACCCCTCGTTTTTGAAGTCCCTCTGCAATCGCTTCTTTTGAAGCTCTAATACGCGTAATTTCTAACATAATTTCCAATGTATTTTCTCCTTGCAAATTTAAAAGAACTTGCTTGAATTCCTTACTTTACTATTGAAAATGAATAATTACTTGCCTTCTTTACTCAACCGGTTGTGCCGACTAATCAACACTTTTGTGGGCAAGTAAGACACGATGAACCCCAAGACCGCGACGGAAAAAGTGATAAAGAAAGCATCGGACCAGGTGGTTTTCATGGGAAAAGGCTCTCCAGGTGCGCTGGGCATACCAACCAGTTCAAAGTAAATCTGCACGAAGCAAACCATATACCCCAAGGTAAGTCCGATCAAGATGCCCCGACTGACAATCATAAGTCCTTCGAAAAAGAAAATTTTAAAGATCGTATTGCGGTCTGCACCTAAACTGAACAATGTGCCGATATCATTTTTTTTCTCTACGAAAAGCATTGCAATCGATGCAATTAAATTAAAGGAAGACAGAATAAAAATAAAGACGAGTATCAGATAGACAATCATTCGTTCAGACTGACTGGTTTTAAAGATGAGCTCGTTCTTTTCAAAACTCGTTTTTACCGTAAAATCTTCACCCAGGAATTGTTCGATTTTCTTTTTAACCGATTTTTCATTGGCTCCATCTTCAATTCCAACATAATAAGCAGAAATATCATCGTTGTATTCTAACAATTCTTTTGCAATATCATAACCCACTACTACATATTCACTATTCACTTCCCGGTTATAGTTCATACGGGATGAAACTTGAATTTGACGGACGTTAAGTGGTTTTTTACCGGGTCGCAATTTACCTTCTCGCAAAGGAACATTGAATGTGATTTTTTCTGTTCTTACACCGGAAGTGGGAACATAAGCGTCTAGTTTTCCTAACAAATATGCTCCAAAGATAGCGTGAGGGGTTTTATTCACATACAAGTAAGAGTTGCCATCGACCAGGTGACCTTCTATGTCTGCCATCTCCACAAAAACAGGATCAACTCCAATCATTTTGGCGTGCACCCATTTGTTTTCATGTTTGAGAATCACAACCTCTTCCAAAGCTCGAGAAACGTGTTCAACACCTTCCACTTCATAAATTTGACTTGTATCTATAAAATGTTGGTTAAAGGTTTTTGCCTTACTGGAACGTATTGTAATGGAAGGGTCAAAGTCGCTGTATAAACGAATAACGAGGTCTTCTATACCGTTGAAGGCCGAAAGCAATATCACTAAAGCAGCTGTGGAAATAGTAATACCCACTACACTGATATTCGTAATCAGATTAATGACATTACGGGATTTTTTTGCCTTAAAATACCGTCGCGCTATGAATCTCGATACATTCATTTATTGCTTGAGCAATTCATCAATTTTTTCGGCATAATCTAATGAATCATCAATGTAGAACTCTAAATCTGGGATGTGCTTCATGTTCTTCAAGCGTCTGCCAACATCGCCTCTCACTTTTCCTTTGTTAGCCTGGATGTTTTCGAGAACCTCTTCTTTCGGAGGTCCGGCAAAGATGCTCAGATACACGCGCGCCAAGCCGAGATCCGGAGTAATACGAACAACTGTCGCGGTAACCATTGCACCCATACACAGCGAACGGGCGTTTTGTTGGAATACTTTAGAGACCTCTTCCTGTATAACGTTTTCAATTCTATTTTGTCTAATCGAACTCATGGTACAAAAATACAAAAGAAAAGTGGGTTGATAGACGCCGTATTTATTCAACCCTAGCGGGTCGGTTGGTATACAATAAATCAGAAGTCAAATTGCCTGTAGTTTTTCATCAGAGTATGAGAGCCTAACTTATGCTATATTCGTGAACACTTGTTGGATATCATCATCGTCTTCGATTTTGTCGAGTAGCTTTTCGACCTCCTCCATTTGATCCTCGCTCAATTCAATGGGTGAAGTAGCGAAGCGCTTCAGGTTCGATTTAGCGACCGCTATCTTTTTTTCTTCGAGCGCTTCCTGCAAGGAGCCAAAGCTGGTGTAATCGCCATAAATAATGATTGTACCGTCTTCCTCTTGTTCAATTTCTTGAAGTCCAGCATCAATCAGTTCCAGCTCTAGCGATTCAATATCCAGTTCTTCGGTGTTCTCTGGTGCTATTTCAAACACGGCCTTGCGATCAAACATGAACTCAAATGAGCCATTGGGGACCACTTGCCCTCCTGCTTTGTTGAAATACGATTTCACATTGGCAACTGTTCTGGTGGGGTTGTCTGTGGCGCATTCGACGTAAATCAATGCCCCGTGCGGTCCTTTGCCTTCGTAATTGACGAGTTCATAATTTTCGACGTCTTTCGATGTGGCTCGTTTGATGGCTTTCTCGATGTTGTCTTTCGGTACGTTTTGCGATTTGGCATTTTGAATTGCCGTTCGCAGTGTCGCGTTCATTGCCGGATCATCGCCTCCTTCCTTGGCGGCCATGGTAATAGCCTTCAACAACTTCGGAAAGACTTTCGACATCTTGCTCCACCGTTTTTCTTTCGCTGTTCTCCTTGCCTCAAATGCTCTACCCATACTATTTCCGTTTTGCAGTCTAAAACGACCTCGGTTTTTCCTGGTAAATATACAAATTAGCCCGAAAAATCATTGATTTTATAATTGAACGCATGTATTAGTAAGTGGTTTTCTTTAAAGATTTTCTTATAGTATGAGAATCATACCAACGTAAATCAGCACACATACTCATTTCTCTTTCTACCCATAAGAGTGCGAGTTGAACTAATATAGCGAGAGGGTTCTACCACCAAATTAATGGGTAAGTACAGGATAAAAGCATTTAAAATATCACTTAAGCGGCTTTTTGTCACGGTTTTTGTTCTACGACATTTTTTAATTTAAAAGCTCAGGATCAACAAAAACACGCGCCAAAAAGTATTGCTCCATAACCTTCTATCGCCACGGGTTGAAACCCGCGGCGATAGACACCATAATTTTACTTTCCTATATGAAGTTGTTCGTTTTATACTACCCATTAAATTGGTGGTAGAACCAGCGAGAGAAACGCTCAATTGTTAATGATCAGAATCATATAAATCACAAAGAGTTCAACGCGAAGATGGCGGAAAAGATGTGCCCTATCCTCTTTTTTTGTTCTGTCTTTGCGTTCAAACAGTTTAATTGTTATTAATGAAGCGAGAAACACAATTGCGGGTATACCTGTCGCGAGGGTCAAAACGACCTCAGTTTTTCCTGGTAAACATACAAACTAGGTACGAAATGATCGGTTTTTATCACTGAACGCCAAAGGGCAAGTGCGTTAAAACAAGAAAACAACCCCAAAAGCTATTAAAAAAAAACTTATCGGGATCGACAAAGTAATAAGTGCAGCCCACCAATATCTTTTCTTTTTGTCCTCCTCGGTCATTGCTTTACGTTCAAATAGTTTTAAGCCCAGAAATGAGGCAAAGTAAAGAACTCCCAGTCCACCAATTATAAGAACCAGCGTACCAAGTAGTTCAGATGAGTTACACGATATAGTACAGGAAAGATAGCCAATTAACCCCAATGCTGCACCAGTACAGATTATCAGGATAAACATGGACGCTATAATATAAACAGGGTCGTGCACCATCTCGCCTGGACTGTTGGCAGAAGCGTCCAGCAACCCATTCACCCAGGACCACTGGGAAAAGTCAAACCCATTGCTCAGCATTCCCCCCAGAGAGAAAAAGCCAAAACTTGTTGAGGCATTCAACACCCCGAACAGCCCGAGTTTTTTCCTGTTGGTCAATTTTCCGTTTCGCTTCCAGTGTTCTGAAGTAAATATACTCACAGTGATAAGGCCAAGAGAAAGGAGCAGTAGCGGCAAGGAAAAAGGAGCACCCAGCAACAAACCAAGGCCCGTTGACGATGCGGCGAGCACTATCTTTGCAGCAACCAGCAAGACCCTGGACTTTGATTTATTGCGCGCTGCCCAGCGCTGCACTTTGTTGGGTCTGTTCTTGCTGAAAAAGAAGGGAAAAAGCAGCAAAAGAAAAAAGTAAGCACCATTCATTTGCCAACCTTTACGCGATTGTTCAACGTTTTTTATCGACGTTTCTCCTGTTGTATTCGATACTGGTGTAGATGGATCATACGCGCCATTGATATCCTTTGTGTTTTGAGGACTTTCCTGAGGATTACCCGCTTTTCTTATTGAACGAATCGCCACCAGTTCGCGCTCAACTTTGGGTAATTTTATTTGTTTCGACTTACGAATAGTAACGTTGTTCCTGTTTTTCAAATACGATGCTGATGGGTCATTGCTTATTACATCACGCTTTTGAATCTCCATGTCTCTCTCTGCTGCTACTCCATCGTAAAAAAACACTTTGCTTTTTATGAAAATGCCAACCTTTGCGGTGTTTTCGCTTTTCGAACAACCCTCGCGAATTCGTGCTGCACGACTCTGAGAAGATGAACAAGAGCAGCAGTGTAAAAAGAGTGTATGTGGTTTTTGGGTGTTTCATGTATTACTATAGTTTACTTATCTGACCAAACAAATACGCTTCATTACGTTTCAATATTTCCCTGAGAATTCCGCTTTAAAGCTATAATGCCTATCGGGTACTTTACCAGTAGAACGTAATTACTTTACGTAATGAGACATGATCTTTGTACAAAAATAGCAGTATGAAGTTAATAGATTTTTCTAAACATTACCCAGATGAGGCCAGCTGTAAAGCAGAGTTTAAGTTGTATCGCGAGAGTCAAGGAGTCGTTTGTAAGAAATGTACGGCCAAAGATCAATACTGGTGGCTTGACTCTAAAGAGCAATATGAGTGTAAAAAATGTGGGTGCAGAATGAGTTTAAAGTCTGGAACAGTTATGGAAAACTCAAAGTTACCTTACCAGTTTTGGTTTATAGCATTTCATTTGATGACATCTACAAAAAAGACGATTTCCGCATTTGAACTTCAACGTCAAATAGGTCTCCGATATTATGAACCAATTTGGGCAATGATGCATAAAATCAGGTTAGTGATGAGTAAAAGAGACGATCTTTATGAATTAACAGCAGATGTTGAGACCGATGAATCGTATTATTCAACACGTTACATACAAGAGGAGGATGAATTTACAGGTCAGAAAGAAAAGCTGAAAAAAGGTAAGGGATCCCAGAGAAAAACAAGTGTTTTAGTAATGGCTAGTCAGCAACGAAAGATGCATTCAAAACTAACCAAAAAAAGAGGGGCAAGTTACTCACAACCAAAACATTTAAAAATGAAGGTTGTTGAAAATGGAACCTCCTCTGAAATTAAAAGTACAGCTCAAAAAAATATAGATGAAGAAGTGTCTGTAAAGTCTGATAAAGCAAAGGCATATCCAAAAGCTTTTAAGAACTTTAAAAAACTTGAAATGTTCGACATGTCAACGTTCGATCCTGGTAAAATATTACCATGGAGTAGCAATGCTATTACCAACTCTAAGAATTTGATAAAAGCCATGCATCATGGAGTTGAAGAGAAGTATTTACAGAATTATCTTAATGAGTTTTGCTATAAATACAATAGAAGATATTTTGGTGACAAAGTCTTTAAAAGGCTCCTAATATGCGCTGTAACCCCGGTTTGGTTTTAAATGCTGGTAAAGTATCCGATATTCATTAAAGTTAATAATCTTAAAAGGAATAAATGCATCTTAAACCAACATATGGATCTATTCTCAATTTATTATCAGAAACCCCAAAAAAACCATAGAACCTTGGTGATAAGGAAAGTCTGCGCAATCTGAAAGCCCATCCTGCATGGAAACTAGGTGACAATCTTAATGGAGATACACAATCCCCCGCAGGACAATTAAAATATTTGTCCTGATCAATGATTGACCAGATATTAATATAGTTACCCATTGTCAATCCAAAATCGACACCATGATAACCACAAAACTTTAAACGATTATTCAAAGAAATAGGGAAACCAAAACTAAATTTAGGTTTTCTAAAATGCAAGGTAGTTATTCCAATGGATGCGGATAATTCAAACCTCTCAGTATCAAGCAAGGTTCTTTCATACCCAATACTGTAATACCCCCCTCCTCCGAGAACTTCTAAGAATACTGCATTCTTGCTATTTTCCAAAGAGTCTTTTTCCTGAGTAAAAGAACTGAAGATACTTCCGGCAAGTATCACCAAAAATATAAAATGTTTTGAACAATTCATATTGTCTTTATTCTTGAACAATCGCTTTCAATCTATCAATTATTCCCGATGCATATAATGAATTGTACTGCAGTTATTAATACTCGCTTTGAACCAAAACTCTGAATTAGTTAAACGAAGAATTTCTTTTTGTATCATCTGAATGTTACCATCGCTATCTGTATAACTAACTTCAATTTTATTTTTGCTATCTATAAAATTCCAATTTCCTCTGAACTCAATTAACGTTGTTGCCCCACCCTGAAGCAATCTTTTTTGGTAAACGTAATATCTGTTATCGGTAAATAGACATTGCTCAATAATACAATCAAATTTATTTGAATCTTCAACCGTGTAAGGCTGATTATCAATCGTTACTTCTTGGAGTTGCCAATCACCATTGGTTAATCGATTTTTCTTCGTTCTAAGAGAAATTGCTGGACCATCTTCATACTTGCACGAAGAGAAAAAGAATAAGACGAATAAGGTAAAATAGACTAATTTCAAATTCATTGCACAATCATTTTTGATCTAAATTTTCGAGTACCTTCAGAGGTAATAAAAGTTACCATATAGAGTCCAGACGCAATGTCTCGGATCTGATATTTTTTTTCTGCCACTGGGGAATTTATTGCTTTAACTTCAAAACCTTTAGTATCATGAATTTTAACCCTTGATACATCTTTTGGAATATAAGAAATATGAAAAGAACCTTTATTTGGGTTGGGGGCAATGACCACGTCCTCCTCTTCTGATTTAAATTGAGTTCTTGCCCTCCTCCGAATTGAGTCATAGAAAGTGTAATCATTTGATAAAAAAAGACTTTTGCCTGATGATGCCCCGCAGGGCTCAATTTGGCTTGTCCAGATTGCACCTGGCTCAGTATAAAAGCCTGTTTCAATAATGACTTGTTGACCAGCTCTATACTCGACGGAGCTTCCTGCTTGAACCACAACGTTCCCGTATGGTGCTGTAGTAACATTTGACCCAGCAGCAATAAAATTATCAACTGACTCTATCTTATCAGAAGTGTAGGTGTAATTCTGAACAAATTTATATTCTTCGCAACAATTATCCACAGTCTTAACCTTTGTTTCAGGATAAATGATTGCAGGTGGGTTTTGAATGCCAATACAATTAATAATACCGTCATGCTGTATAGTTATTCCTTCGCAAGACTTTGCTCTTATCCTAAAAGGATAGGCATCACTATCACATATGAAGTCATTGCCTGTTAGGGTTGAATATCCATTCCAAACAATTGCAAAGTCATTGTAACCTGGATCAGATAATCCATTAGGATCATAACTGTTAAATACGAAAGCTTCCTCCCCAAATCGGTTCCATATAATCATTTCTACCTCATTTGCTCCTTCAACAAGGGCCAGAAAATTCGATCCTGAATTTCCAACAACCCCATATAGGTCATCTGGAATATAATTAAATTTTGGCTGACCCCCTGAGGTACAAAGATGAGAGCAGAAATCAAAAATCTCAACAGAAACATCATCGATGAATACATAATTGGGGTCCCCTAAGACTCCAACAATATTTTCTCCTTTCACTGCAAGTCCATTAAATTCGGACCCTTCTACTAGAATTGTTTCCGAAAAATAATGCCATTCTCCAGGGGGATTCTCACTTGCACCAAGAACCTCAGCAACATATTTCGTCTCATACTCAATTTCTGGGTTAAAGCAATCATCTAGCGCAAAATCTCCATCCACTTCATCAGCTATAAGGTAAACGTTGATCTCTGTATTTAAAGCGTTTTGTGGCATATACCAAAAAGATACTGTTACCCAAGACTTCTCTGGTATTGTTTGTGTGAATTCAACTTGTGCGCCCTCACACGGCCCAAAACCCAATACCTTGTCTCCCGATTTTGCCGAAAGGGGTATACTTGCCCCATAGAAAGGTATATAGTTAGGTCCGTAAACATCTGATGTTTCAAAATTTTTCCAATATTTTAAAAACTCCACCTGTCCAGCACCATCGGGTTTATTACTATGACCTGATTCCATTTCTTCAAACGATTGATTAGGTACTATGTTATTTTGACACAAGAAACTCGCAGGTATGAAAAACAATAATACGACAAGCGAATGGTAGACAGATTTTTTACAATTTAAACGCATTATTTATGTCTTTTCTAATAATTAATTTGCAACGAACAATTATTTCAATTCAGAAATTTCCTTTTTTAAAGTTTCAATTTCTTTTGTAAGTTCTGCTGATTTCTCATCCTGCTCAATCAGGTAAAGTGTAAGTTCTTCTATTTTTTTTTAACAATAATTCGTTCATCTGAGCTAAATCTAACCCTTCATTAGCAATTTTGTTCTCGCTTGGAATTCCGGGTAAATGCTTATTTTCATAAACAAAAGTTTTCAAATCTCTTAAAGACATTAAAGGGTAATTGTCTTGAAAAACATAATCCGCCCAAGTTTGCTGATCCACAACTATTCTTCGTGCATATAGCGTTTCATTGGATGCTTTTAAGTAGACTAATTTACGATTTTCATCTGATATTGTAAATATCTTTTCTGTTGCCCCTTGCAAAGAAGAGTTGTAGTTTAGATTGAATTCTCCAGCTGAACTTACCGCTAAAACTTTATTCTCTACTTGTGCCTGGGAATCATATTGCCCCAAAGTTAATAGCGGCTGGCTAGTTACACCCGTTCTAAAGCCACTTATCAATGAGTAGGGGCTATAATCTCGACCAACTTCTAAAATTTCTGTTTGCGTTGTTCCTCTTACATCTAAAAGTTTTTCAGGAGTATCCGTCCCTATTCCAACTTTAACTTGAGGGCATCGGCTGAATATCTTATTCGTCCCATTTGCCCATGTAGGATTTTGAAAGGGAGCTGCTTCGACACAAGATACTTTACCTATTTCATCGTCATATATCCCATCTACGATCTGTTCTATAGCAGCGGGATGGGTTCGACCATCTTTATCTACCATTAACAACTTCCCAATCGTGTCATTCACATCCGCATAATCTGAAAAGATGATATCCGATGAAAGTTTTAAATTACCTGCTAACTCAAACTTTTCGAGGGGATTAGAAACACCGATGCCTACCTTACCATCTTCAGTAATTCGCAGTCGCTCTACATCATTTGTCCGAAACTTTAAGGCTGTAGCGTTCTTTGTTCCCATAAAGTCAGTGGAATCCGCAATATCACCATGCCTATCCCATTTGGATGCTCCTCCATTAGCAGTGGGTTCCATTGTTATGGTTTGGTTGGATATGCCCGATCCTTGTATTTGCAGGTCAATTGAATTGCAGTCA